>JACQZD010000157.1 GCA_016207865.1 Nitrospirota bacterium | reverse complement strand
GGAATTTGCAAAATCAAAAAAACACCAGCTAAGGATTTGTTTGGAGTTTTTAATTTTCATTAAAAGATTGGAAGTAAGTCTTTTGCAGCGTGTTGTCAAAAGTTGCGGACATTATTTTATATGGAACCGTCCTTTTTCTTTTTAACTATCTATTGCAGTCAGTCTTTCATAAATAGGCTGTCCCTATTTTATATTTTTAGACGTTTTTTAATAATGCAATTCCAATTTTACGCCATAGATAGATGTCAAGATCTATTCTGTTTATCTTCAACTTCTTAGCAATTGTATAAGCTACAAACTGATATTGATCACTATCAGCTTTAGTTAATCTCTTTATAGAATTCCAGCGAGGAAGATTGCATCCAGAATCTGTTTCACTCAATCCTTCTGCAACATGGCTATCAAGAGGGATTTCAAGCCAACTTTCAATATAATCAATTTTATGTTTCTGACAAATATGTTTGTTGTAGATTAAATTTCGGAGAAATATATTTATTACCTTTCTGGCCGCTCCCCAATTCTGTGCGCCAGAGGGTAAAGACCTCATAATTTTTTGAGTATCTTTATCTAAAATTTCAATAAACTCATTTTGCGTTGATGTTGTAGAATATTTTTCAATCTTTATTTTTGCAAGTGATTTTCTCGCTGATTCAACTACGTCTTTTGCTCCTTGACTTCTTAAGGTTGAATTTCCAACAGATGCAGATGCTTCACGCTTTATTAATAAGTCAATAGTCGTATCGTTCATGCATTAATCTCCTACGTCTAAGATTTATATACAGCATTGCATAGTATAAGATTTTAATAATGTCAAAATTATAAGGCTTTTATCATGGGCACGCTTTAAAACATCTTCATCTTTAGCGCACGGTGTATCCTCAATTATACTTGCAACATTATGACCGGCATTCCTGAGGAGTTTAACGCTGACAAGGGGGAAGTTTTCGTTTGCTAAAAAATCCATCTAGTTTTCAAGCATTTGTTGTTCTGTCCAGCCTTCAGCGAAAAGTCCTAAAATAAATTCCATTGATAATCTTGTCCCTTTTACCACAGGGTTGCCTAACAAAACCTTCGGGTCTGAATGTATAAACTTCCTCCAGTCAATATTCATCCGGCATCTCCTTTAATAGTTTTATCATACCATAAAATAATACAGGTTGGAATTTTCACTAAAAGCAGGAAAATCACGCCTTAGTGTCATACCACGATTTAATCGGGGTATCCAGGGAAACAACTAAAGTCTGGATTGTCCGGTCAGGCCGGACAATGACAGAAAAAAATACAGGGTAATCAAAAAACCCTTAATGCCGTGAGCGCTTTGTGCAGTAAGCCGCCTGCGAGAAAGGCAAACGGGAATACAAAAGCCGCCATGGCTATAGCCGTCTTCACACCGCGCTCTTTTATAATCATGAAAAAATTTGCGATGCACGGGATAAAGAGCGTGATGGTTACAAGGCTTACCACGACCTGTTCGGTGTTTAAAAGCCCCTGCTCCTGCAATGCAAAAAGCCCTGCGGCGCCGTAATCCCTCCTCAAAAACCCCATGATGAACGATGCGGCGGTTACAGAGGGCAGTCCTAAGAGGTTGACTACTACTGGAGCGGTTATTTTTTCAATTAACGGCAGGACGCCTGTTTTGTCTGCCGTAAAAAGTATCAGGGTCCCAAGGATAAAAAGGGGCACCGCCTCCTTGAGATACCATTCAATGCGCCCGAGTGTTTTTATTGCAATGTTTGAGAATTTGGGCAGTCTCATGGGAGGTATTTCAAGGATAAAATCAGCCCTTTGGCCGGGGATGATTCTTGCCGCGAGAAAACCTACAAGTATTATCACGGCGCTTATTACTGACAGCCACACAATAAATGCCGCCATAGGCTGTTTGCCGAACATGCCTAAGATTACGCCGAGCTGTGTCGAACACGGAATGCCCAGCGCAATAAGTCGTAAATATTTTATTCAGCATTGCGGCAAGCCTCGGCAGGTATCCGCTGTCCTCAAGGATTGCAAACGCAATGAAAAAGGTCGCAGTTATGGGAAGAATTATTGCAATTGCATAGGTAAGCGCCATGGTAATTACGCCGTAGGGTCCGATTATAAGCTCCTGAATGAATTTTACGGGCACAACTGCCGTTACAATCTTTTCCGCCCACGGGTTTAAATACTGTCCGAAAACGCCGTCTTCAATCAGGTCCACCAGGACTCCGGCGCCAAGTTTCCCGACAAATAAATACAGTCCGTAAAGGACCAGGAGCAAATAAACAAATCCCATAAGCGGATGGGTCGCCGCTTCGCTTAGAATAACTGAAAAGCCCCTTGCCGGAGATTCGCTTTTGGTTAATATTTTCAGCAGCATATTATCAACAACCGCCAGACGCTGCCGGTTGATAACATAGCTTAAAGGCATTGGATACAGGGCAGCGGCATTATTTCTCAGAGATTCAATAATCCGTATATTTTCAGGAGAAATATTTTTGTGCAGCCAGTTTTTTAAGGTCTCGTCCCCTGAAAGCAGCATAAGCGATATGGACCGTTTTGAAATATTTGCATCAGGCAGCAGAGGCTCAATTTTTTTAATGTATTCTTCAATGGTATTGTCATAGGAGAAATTAAATGTTGAAATTTTCGGCGTGGTCATGGCTTTTTTAAGTGCGCCGAGGCCCTTTTTCTCAACTGCGATTGTTGATACGGTATCAATGCCTAAGATTTTTCTAAGTTCAGCCTCGTTGATGCCGATGCCCCTGCTGTGCGCCTCATCCTTCATATTTAAATCAAGTACCACCGGCAGTCCGGTTTCTATAATCTGAAGGGTAAGGGACAGGGAGCGTTTCATATTTTTTGCGTCGGCTACATGAATAACCGCCGAGGCCTTTTCATCAAGGAGTATGTCCCTTGTGACTTTTTCATCTTCACTCATTGGCATGATGCTGTTTACGCCCGGTGTATCAACTATCAAAAAACTTCCCTTGTCTATGGTCATGCCGCCTCTTGTCACTTCCACTGTTGTTCCGGGATAATTTGAGACCGTTACATAGCGTCCTGTGAGCAGTCCGAAGATGGCGCTCTTGCCTACATTGGGGTTGCCTACGAGGCAAACCTTCACTGATTTTTCCTGTTCATCGGTTTTATGATTATGCGCGTGCATTTCTGTCCCCTGTCTTGCCGTCTGCATGCCCGGCCTTACATTCCCTGCAGTAGCCGTAAATCTCCATCTTATGAGTTATGGTCGTGAAGCCGAGTTCAGAAGCTATTGCATCCTGCAGTTTTTCTATCTGCATGTCTTCAAATTCCGTAATCCCGCCGCAGCCCATGCATATAAGGTGATCGTGATGCTCGCCGGCGGAAACAGGCTCATAGCGGGTCAGGTTGTCTGCGAATACGCGTTCAGTCGCAAGCCCTGATTTTGAGAGGAGTTTAAGGGTCCTGTAGACAGTCGTAAAACCAATATCCTTATGCCTCCTGGTGATTTTTTTATAAAGGTCTTCGGCTGTTATATGCCCTGCTGTTTTAAGGAATTCTGTTGCAATGAGGTCCCTCTGCCTTGTGGCTTTAAACCCCATTTTTTTAATAAAAGCCCGCAGGCGTTCTTTTTTCCCGGATACATGGGGGTTGTTAATATGATTCTTCTTGAGATTTTTCATGTGATGATCCGACCTTTTGTTTTTTAACATATCAGGGATACTGCTGTCAAGGAAAATGAAATTCATTTTCAAAATTAACAACCACAATCTCCCCTCCCTTGACGGCCACTGGCTCGTAGAGGAGTGTATTAAGGGGAGGGAAACATAAGGGGGTATCCACAGTAATAGCTGAAGAGCCGGCATAAAAATGGGTGCGACATTTTTTGATAGTTGCAAGCAGCCAGTTAGTCGTATAACCACTTGCATTAAAAGCTAAATATAGAATTATTAGCGGTTTTGCCGTAAAAATTTGTCGCACCTATATCTTAACTATTGCTGAGTGAGAGTGATTAGATAACTACTCTATTTTAGGGGAAATAAAACTATTTATGAGATATTACACAAATTTGGCGCAAAAATTGCTTTATTAATAATAATGTTATTATGTCGGTGAATTATAATGTGAAATAAGGAGATACTGTTAATGATTGATATAGCGGAAAATATCAGGAAGAGCGCAATTAAATGCAGTGATAATTTTTCATGTCTGGCGAAATCAAAGGACTGCCTTTGCGATGTTGAGGATATGTACGGGAATGTCCTGTTTATCAAGCGGCCTGAGACCCGCAAGCATTGTGATTACAGCATGAACTTCGGGGAATCTGTTGTCTGCAATTGCCCCGTAAGAAAGAAGTTATACCACTTTCATAAAATTTAATTTTTACGGCTGGTTCTATGAACTGTCAGCCCTGCCCGTAATCCGGATCCTAAGACGCGGTAATTGTTATTTAGTTATATTTACCGACTTAAACTTGTTATTATTTGTCTCATTTACCTCAACGATAACTCCATTGGCATCTGCTACGGCAATGATATAATATGTGCCTGACTGTAATCCCGCCGGGATAGTCAAGTTGGTATTTCCTGTAGTTGAAGCTCCGGCGGCAAGTGATGCTACCGCCCTTTTCCCTAAATAGGTATCTGCCGCTAAATCATATACAGTATTAGCAGACAAATAAAATTTAGTAAATGAAGCCCCTGCCGGGTTTGTACCGTTGCGTTACTGTCGTTGCAATCACCTGAAACAGCTGTCAATTCAGAAGCTGTCTTATAACCTGCCGGAACTGAACATTGCACAATAATATTACCGCTTGAATAGCCGTCCCCATCCATATCCTGATACCATATCTTATTAGGATGCTCCTGGGGATTATTGTCATTGCAGTCAGTTGTCCCGCCGTTGGGACAGGAGGAATCGCCCGGTATACCATACCCGTCGCCGTCATTATCAAAACATATAGAACCTTCCACAAACACCGGACTTTCACCTAAACTTAAAGTAATCTCACCGTAAGTCACAGCGGTTGTTCCGGTTTCAAAAAAATTCGGGTAGTCCATCTCATTTAAATATGCACCTGTATCTGCGTTTGGAACGGCTTCCGTTACCGTGACATTTCCAGTAAAATCAACAGTAAATGTTACGGTCTTTAGATTACCGTAAATATATGCCGGCTCATTTAGATATTCCCACCATGCAACATAGACCGGATTGTTGTTTTTAATAAACTTGTAGATGTAAATATTGTTTGTTTCATTGATAATCTGTATGTTGTTCCAGTCGCTGCCACCCAGAATATCCGTCATTTTTTTGTACGTGTAATAGGACAGTCTCGGCGTCCCGGCCCCTGCTGAATCACCGTTTGCCCCGTCGGCAATAAGCCCCATGAAGTTATACACATAGCCCGGGACATCGGCGAAATTGCTCCATTCAACGAGGTTGTTCCAATTTATCAGAGAAACTCCGTTGGCAATATTATAAACATATCCATTAATAAGAAATTTTGCCTGGTCTTTTTCTGTGCGAGCCGGCCAGTCAGGCACTGTCGGGTCGCCTGCGTGAGAACCATATTCCAATGAAAATATTTTTACATTATTATAGCCGTTTAAATCCAGAATGCTTCTCATGCCGCCGACCGGTATTTGATAGCCTTTTCCGTAATACCAATGATGAGTATCTACTGCTTCAAATGGAATGTTTTTGGCTTTCAGGGATGAGATAACATAAGAAAAATCCGGAACACCAATTTCATTGAACATTGAAAAAGCGCCCAGGACAATTTTTGCATCAGGGTCCGTTTCTTTTGCCGTTTGAGAAAGTAATTCTACAAATCTTACATATCCGTCAAGCGTTCCTCCTGTTCTTTTCCATGCGCTTGGAAACGGCTCGTTTTCCGCCTGCCAGTATTTTACTCTTACATTTGAACCGCAATCATTTGGACTGCAGTCGTTTATTCCATCGCCGTCATACCTTTCTACGAGGGCCTTTACGAAGTTTTTAAAATATGTCTCATTTTCCGGCTCAAGGTCATAATTTGTCCCTTTCCCTCTTGAAGAAGAAACTATCAGCACTGTATTAAAACCCTCGCCGCTGTTTTGATACATTCCTTTCAACGCCGAGTCGGCCTGTGACCAGTTATAACCCCCTCCAAGTTGGGGTTCAGCGGTGTACCACATGATATTATCTCCGTTTGCCCTTGACCACTTTGCTCCGAGGTTTTGAAAATGATTTCCTGCCCAAGCTATTTTATTTGATGTGTTGATGGTAGTGAGAGTTGAACTATCAAAAGCTGCCATTATGCCGAATGGAGAAATATTTTCTGCGGCAGGCGTTTCCGCTAATGATGCAGGGTAAATGGTTTTTTGCAAAACAAAAGACCCGTTAACTACGGCGGCAATGATTAGCATCA
>JACQZD010000172.1 GCA_016207865.1 Nitrospirota bacterium | reverse complement strand
TAATAAAAATCTGTCAGCTTCCTCACGAAGTTTTTTAATTCTCTGTTCAGGGCTTAAATCTTTTTCTTCATCAGAAATCTTTTCCATAATTTTGTGGATTTCATCTAAGCCTTTTATTTTCTTCATAGTTATTATTTTAACACGTTTTTTTAATAAAAAAAGCGTAGCAAGCCTGCACCTACAAAACCTCTTTTATCATTTTCCTCTCAACCCCGTCTTCAATCCTGACCTTGCCGATGGATTCGGGGAGGATGAACCTGATTTTTCCGTCTTTGACCTTTTTGTCAATCTCCTGTCTGCAATCACGCCGTATTTTATTATCTCAGCCATGCCTGCGCTGAATTCCCTCTGCGGAAGTGTTTTTAATGTGTCAGTGTCTATTAAGACAAGCGAGGGCTGATAAAAAGTTCCAATCATATTTTTCCCTAATTCATGATTGACGCCCGTCTTGCCTCCGACAGAGCTGTCTACCTGCGCAAGCAGGGTTGTAGGGGCCTGCACATATTTTATCCCTCTCATGTAGGTTGAAGCCACGAAACCTGTTAAATCTCCGACAACGCCGCCGCCAAGGGCGACAAGAAGCGAATCCCTGTCAAAGCGTTTATTAAGAAGCTCTCCGTAAAGATATGACGCCCACAGGAGGTCTTTGTATTCTTCTCCGTCGGGGATAAGAAAGACTTCAGGCGTTAATCCGTGTTCAGTCATTGAATTTAACACGGCATCTTTGTAAAGGGGAAAAGTTGTCTTATTGCTTACTATTGCAATTTTTGACGGTCTGAATTCCTTGAGCCTGAGCCCGAGCCTCTGAAGGGTCTTGGCGCCTATGAGGATTTCATAGCTGCGCTCCTTCAACTGAACTCTCACAGTCTCCAGATTAAGCCCGAGCATTTCAGCAATTTCATCCGCCGCTTCACCCGGAGTTATGTAGTTTGTGTTAATGGAGACATCCGCCTGCATGTAAAGTGCTTCTCTTTCGGCAAGCAGTCTTTTGATTTCATTAAGCGGCTCTTCAACCTCAAGCAGGGGTCTTTTTCCGCCTTCAAGCATTACCCTTTTAATGATAATCTCAGGGTCTGCCTTGAGCCAAATGATGATCCCTCTTCTTCTGAGATTATGCACATTTATTTTGTTTTTGATGACACCGCCGCCTGTGGCAATCACTACTTTGTCTTCTTCAGAGACTGCCGCTACTGTTTCACATTCAAGCTGTCTGAAATAATCTTCGCCCTTTTCCTTGAAGATAAGGGAGACAGGCATGCCTTCGCGCTTTTCAATTAAATTGTCAGTATCAATAAACGGGTATCCGAGCCTTCTGCCGAGCTCTCTGCCCACAGAGGTCTTACCGGTTCCCATAAAACCTGTAAGTACGATTTTCATAAGTACCTAATCTTTTCTGTCATTCCCGTCAAGCCAGAATGACAAAATACAAGTAGCTGTCATTCCGGCAGGTTGTAAGCCGGAATCCAATCTTTAACCCGGGTTTATGCTTAAAACCTGGTGGGACAAATGACATCTGGATTCCGCATCAAGTACGGAATGACAATAATGTTCGCTCAAAAATCTATTTGAAATTACTTTAAAACTTTCTTATCTGTTTCAGATATCCTTCGTAATTCCGCTGGACCTCGCCCATGCTGTCGCCGCCGAATTTTTCCAGGAAACAATCAGCAATTACCAATGCGGCCATGGCCTCGCCGACAACAGACGCCGCAGGCACGGCGCAGACGTCAGAGCGTTCATAGGCCGCCTTAAACGGTTTTTTGCTGATGATATCAACCGATGAAAGCGGTGTTCTTAATGTGGGTATCGGCTTCATGGCGGCCCTTAAAATTATCGGCATGCCGTTACTTATGCCGCCTTCAATGCCTCCGGCATTGTTGGTCTTACGGTAAAAACCAAATCCCCCCTCGCCCCCCTTTGACAAAGGGGGGCGAGGGGGATTTGACTTCTGACTTCTGTAGTAAATCTCATCGATGACTTCTGAGCCGGATCTCCTGCTCATCTCAAGACCGAGCCCTATCTCTATCCCTTTAATTGCCTGAATGCCTGTAAGCGCATAGCTAAGCCTTGCATTAAGCCTTCGGTCCCACTGGCTGTAGCTCCCAAGCCCCGGCGGAACGCCTGTAACGATTACCTCAAAAATCCCGCCGAGGGTGTCTCCTTTTTTCATTGCCGCATCAATTTTATTTATTATTTTTCTCTCAATATTTTTATCAGGACACCTTACCGGAGACGCCTCAGCTTTTTCAAAGAGGGTTATCAGTTTTTTTTCATCTGCCTGACTCCTGACTCCTGACTCCTGACTCCTGGTGTTTCCAATCTCAACTACATAGCTCATCACCTTAATATCAAATTCCGAGAGAAATTTTCTGGCCACTGCTCCGGCCGCCGTCCTTGCGGCAGTTTCCCTTGCGCTTGAGCGCTCAAGGATGTTTCTTATGTCATGCGTATCATATTTAATCGCGCCGGCAAGGTCTGCATGACCGGGACGCGGGCGGGTAACTAAAGAGAGTTCAGAATTCGGAGTTCGGAGTTCGGAGTTTTTTAACTTTAAACTCTTAACTCTTAACTCTACACTCATTATTTCCTGCCAGTTAGACCAATCTTTATTTTCAATCAGAAGCGTTATCGGAGAGCCGATTGTTTTTCCATGGCGGACGCCTGAAAGTATCCGGGCGGCATCGGTTTCTATCTTCATCCTGCCTCCCCTGCCGTCCGCCTGGCAAGGTCTTTATTTATGTCTTCTGCCGATAATGAAAGATTGGCAGGAACGCCCTCAATAATGCATGAGAGCGACTGTCCATGGGATTCCCCTGATGTAAGGTACCTTAGTTTTTCAGGCATATATAAATTAAAGTATCATTGCAAAGAATGAAAAACTCCTCATCTGTCATTGCGAGCAATCCTGAAGATATGACTTTGCCCGAAATTGCAGGTTACATAATAAATCACATTGATTTAATAACCCGCGGGGTTATAAATATCAGCAGTTCACTGGTATTGTCTGTATCAGCTTCTTTCTTAAAGAGCCATCCCAGAATTGGTATCTTTGAAAAGAAAGGTACGCCTGCATCGCTGGTTGATTTTGTTGTTTTAAAGATGCCGCCTATAACCAGAGTGTCTCCGTCTTTTACCAAAACCTGTGTTGTCGCCTCCTTGGTGTCAATTGTGGGCACTCCTCCTGATGTTTGGGCAAAATCAGCCTCATTCTTTTTTGCATCAACATCCATGACAATGGTTCCCTCGGGCGTAATATGAGGCGTCACGGTAAGCTCTAAATTAGCATCCACGAACTCGGTTTTCGTCCCTTCGGAAGAAGTTGTGGAATACGGTATCTTTCTTCCCTGTTTAATAGTTGCCTTTTGATTATCCATGGTAGTAATCTTTGGATTTGATATTATCTTACCCTGACCTGAACTTTCCATTGCCGACAACTGCAAATCCAGGGCAAATACCTTGGAGCCTGTTATATAACCGATACCAAGGGCGCCGCCGGACCCTGATGCAACTGTTGCAGGCAGGTTTACCATAAGAGGGTTGGCATTTGAAAATCCGGTGCCGCCGGGAATCCCGGGCCCGCCTATCGTCATCCTGCTGTCTGCCGGTTTCCAGAGCGTTCCCCATTGTATGCCGAGCTCTTTTGAAAAGTTTGTTGTTACTTCTACGAGCCGGGCCTCTATGCTGACTTGAGGGGTGGCCTGGTCCAGGGACTTTATAAGCGTTTCATATTCCGCATGCTTTTCTTTTATGTCCTTTATAATTACACTGCTTGTTCTTTTGTCAGTGCTTATAAACCCCATACTGGTAAGAACCTTGGCGGTTTCAATGGTGCTTTTGACCTTGTCAACATCAGCGTAGTTAATTGGATAAACTCTTGTCTCAATGTCCCCTGATTTTATCTCCGCCTCTTTTGCCTTTGCCAGATCTTCGCCTTCCCGCGCTAAAACATTTGTCGGCGCAATACGAATGATATTGCCTTCAGTTATTTTTGACAGGCTGTAGTTTCGGAGTATTATGTCAAGCGCCTGATCCCATGGCACATTTAAAATCCTCATTGAAAATTTACCTTTTACCTCAGGATGCACGACTATGTGATAGCCGCTTACATCGGCCAGCAGCCTGAAGATATGCAGGAGGTCCGCGTCCTGAAAATCAAGGGATATTTTTTCTCCTGTATATTTTGCCCCGGCCTGCGGCGCTGCTTCAGGCGTTGACCCCTTAGGTTTTTCCTTAGCTGCAATTACGGGTTTTTCCTCCGGTGAAGGTTTTTCCTTCAGCGCTTCTTTTGCTGATTCATCAGCCTCTGCTGAAGCATCCTGCATTTCCAATGCCGGCGGTTCAGATTTTGGGAAAGAAAGGACTAAGGTGCCGCCTCTTAGTAAAGGTGTTACTTCTACAGGCGACGAAAGGGCAATCTCAAGCCTGACCGTCTTTGCCGCGCCTTCAACTTCCATCGGGATTATCTCCATGACGCCGGACTTATCAAGGACCATCTTATCTTTAAACCTGCCCAGCCCGACATCGCGAAGTTCAACCACAACCCTGAAAGGGTCGGAAGGTTTATATATTGTATAAGAAAGCGAAGCATTGCTGTCTATGCGGATTTCAGTAAGACTGTCGCTTTCCTGCACGTCAATGCCTGTGATAACAGGGCTCAGGGCTGCATCTTCAGCATTTGCAATTCCTGTTGATGACGTACAGCACACCGCTAAAACAAATAGAAATAGAAATGCGCCCTTTAAAACAAAGAACGCCTTTGAAGTTACTTTTATCATTCTGCCTCCTTACCCCTGCGGAGTTGTAAGACTATTTCACGGGGTCTTGTTTTACCCGTGTAATCTATAATATATTCATTTATTATTACTTTGTCATTTGTTATTTTTTTGACCATTCCTTTATGCAGTCCCAGTACAGTCCCTTCTTTTACGGTATAAGACTTGTTGTCAGGCGAAAGGAGTAGCCCGTAACGCACGCCCTTTTTTTCAGCAATTGCCGCCAGCGTAAAATCATTTATGTCATAACCCTCAAGAGTGCCTGTGCGTGCCTTTTTGCCTTTATCTGAACCGGCAGCGATGAGCGGTGT
>JACQZD010000159.1 GCA_016207865.1 Nitrospirota bacterium | reverse complement strand
CCGCTAAGGGAGACTGTCCCGGTTCCTGAGCCCGTATGCAGGCCCGTTAACGTGCCTCCTTGTAATAAGAGCGTTGCGCCGTCTGCTGCATTAAAGGTCCCATTTGTGCTGTTTAAAGAGCCTATGTCAAGGGTGCCGCTGTCTGCCTGTAGTGTTCCGCCATTATTATAAAAACCGATTTGCGCCGCTATAGACGAAGTTCCGGTACCGCCTGATTTTATAAACGTGCCTGTGTTGGTGATAGTTCTTGTGCCGGAGCCGACATAAGAGAAATCAGAGTCGTTTTGAATATTG
This sequence comes from Nitrospirota bacterium, assembly GCA_016207865.1. GTDB lineage: Bacteria > Nitrospirota > Thermodesulfovibrionia > UBA6902 > DSMQ01 > JACRGX01. Next base: position 6,856 of record JACQZD010000159.1, on the reverse strand, counting down.
TAAATACCGCTGTTGTTGAGGGCGGCGCCGCCTGAAATGAACAGATATGATCCGTTTGTTATGGCGTGGTTGATAGTGCCGCTGTTATTAAGTGTTCCATAGAGATATTTGCTGCTGCCTGAAATTCCGAATGTTCCGAAATTGTTGTAGGTGCCTGCATTTAAAGTTCCGCCGGTCCAGCTTCCTCCTGCCGATATATTGAGAAAATATGAACCGGATTGGAGATAGCCTGATTGTAAATTCAGCGTGCCGACATCATATTCGCCGCCGAAGGTTATGTTGTGATTTACATAGACAGTGTCAGAAAGGTCCGGAACGCCTAAGCCGCTCCATGTAGCGTCACTGCCCCAGTCGCCGTTGGTAACGCTCGTGTAAGTCTCTGCCGCCCCTGCCTGCTGCAAAGGAAGCAGAATAAACATAAAGAGTAAAACCAGCCGTGCGTAAATATTCCCCTTATGTTCTTTTGAATGCTTCATAAGACTCACCATCCTTTTATTTTTAAAATTTTTTTATTTTGCAATTTGACCTGGCGGAGATGCCTTCTTTGCCTCCTCAATCAGCTGTGCCACCCTTGAATCCGGCGATACAGGCTCAATTAAAACAATATGCTTGGAGTTGATATACATCACGTCAGGACCATGCCATTCCTTTCCTCTTTTAATAAGGATGCTTGTGGCCTGATTAGTTTCTTTGTTGACCTGACTTTGAACATAATAGACATCCTTAAGCATCGGATAGGCAGAGCCGGCATTCTCAAGCTTTCCAAAAAACGCCTGTCCATTGTCAAGAAACACGGCCTGATATTCTGATGTGAAGGTAAGATTTTGCGTTTTGCTGCAGCCTGAGTTTATAAGTATTACGGCTGATAGTAAAAGTAAAAAACAAGCCTTTAGTACTGTTTTTGACATCAAAGTCTCCTGTTACATAACAGAAAAAATCATTGTACATAATTTTAAATGCAATTAATATGCTAAAAAGTGTAAATAAATCAGACAGTTGAAGGTTTTGATTATAAATTAAATACTTTTAAAATAAAAAATTTTTTACCCTAATGTTTTGAATACATATTTATTATTTTTTTAGATATAAGTTACATTAATGTAATGTTACATAGTTGTTAAAGTTACATTGAATGTTATATAACTTCAAGCGGCACAGAGACTGGAAATTAAAGTTATGTGCGAAAAAGACTTGCAAAAAATCAGGCAATGAAATAATATTCAATAGTTTGAATAAATTCTAAAACTCAGGAGCGCATATGATGAAGATAATGGTAATTCACGGTCCTAACCTTAATCTCCTCGGCACAAGGGAGACGGACATATACGGCAGCCTGAAGCTGAAGGAGATTAATAACTCACTTAAAGTTCTTGCTAAGGAGTTAGGGGTTAACATCTCAATTTATCAATCAAATCATGAAGGGGAAATCGTTGATTTAATTCAGAACGCAGGTGATTACAGCGCAATTATTATAAACCCGGCCGCATACACACACACAAGCATTGCCATCAGAGATGCCATAGCTGCCGTCAAGACTCCAGCAATAGAGGTTCATCTTTCAAATATCTACAGCAGAGAAAAATTCAGGCACAAATCAGTTATAGCGCCGGTTGCTTTGGGGCAAATTTCAGGGTTTGGTCCTGAAGGCTATATGCTGGCCCTCAGAGCGGCTGCACATATATCAAATGCTAAAAAAAACCGTCCTAAGAAAAAAACTTCCTGAACTTCACATTGACGGACTCCTGATTACCGACCTTAACAACCTGAGATACATTACAGGTTTTACGGGGTCTTCCGGTTTTTTAATCGTCACGAGGAGTGCGCCTGTCTTTGTCACTGATTTCCGCTATCAGGAGCAGGCGAAAAAACAAGTGCATGGATTTAAAATAATAATTGAAAAAGGAGAAAGGACCGGCCTGATAAAAGATATTGCATCTGAATACGGGATAAAAAAACTCGGATTTGAAGACAACAGCATAAGCTATCGCACATACAAAAGGCTTTTAAAAAATAAATTGAAACTCAAGGCCTTGCCGAATATAGCTGAAGACCTCAGGATGATAAAATCCGCAGAAGAACTTTTTTGTATCAGGGAAGCAGTAAAAAGGGCTGAATCCGCATTCAGAAAACTACTGTCTTTTATAAAACCGGGGGTTACTGAACTGGCTCTTGCAATGAAACTGGAAAGCCTGCTGAAAGAGTCAGGTTGCAAAATGATACCTTTTGGAGTTATAGTAGCATCTGGTCAGAATTCAGCCCTTCCTCATGCCCGCCCCTCAAATACGAAACTAAAAAAAGGAGACCTTGTGCTTTTTGACTGGGGCGGAGAATATGAAGGCTACTTTTCCGATATAAGCAGGACGGTTTTTTTAAGCGCAGCCTGTATGGGACAGCGTGTGGAGATTTACAATCTGGCGCTTAAGGCTCAGGATGCGGCTGTTAAGGCGGTAAAGCCCGGAATAAAGGCTGACATAATTGATAAGGCTGCAAGAAATTTTATAAAGCAGGGCGGCTATGGTGATTATTTCGGACACGGCACCGGGCATGGCGTAGGACTTGCGGTGCATGAAAAACCTTTTATATCATGGCGCAGTAATGACAAGATAGAAAAGGGAATGGTCTTTACCGTGGAGCCGGGGATATATTTGCCGGGCCTTGGCGGAGTCAGGATAGAAGATATGGTGGTTGCCGGCAGGGGCGGGGCAGAGGTCTTGACAACCCTGCCGAAAAAACTGCATATAATAAACTAAACAGCAAATAACGTTTATAGCGTTATGCGTTCATTGCGTCTATTGCGTTGTGCGTTTGTTGCGCTATAAACGCTGTACGCTATAAACTCTATAAACGCAATTTGAACGCTGAACGCAAAAACCGGAGGTTTTAAGTTGATTTCAACAAATGAATTCAGAAAAGGCGCCAAGATGGAGCATAAAGGGGATCCGTATGAAATAATTGATTTCCAGCATACTAAAATCGGCAGGGGCGGGGCCATTGTCAGGACAAAAATTAAGAATCTCCGCACCGGCAGTATTGTTGAGGAGGCATTTAAAGGCGGCGAAAAATTTGAGACCCCTAACCTTGATGAAAAAAATATGCAATATCTTTATAATCAGGGCGATATGTATTTTTTTATGGACACGCAGAATTATGAACAGTTTTCCCTGACTGCCGAACAATTGGGAGACAACATCAAATTTATTAAGGAGAATATGGAAGTCAAAGTCCTTTATTACCATGAAACCCCCTTGACTGTGCAGGTGCCTATGTTTGTTGAGCTTAAGATTGTAAAGACATCCCCGGGCTTTAAAGGTGATACTGCCAGCGGCAGCAGCAAGCCCGCTACGCTGGAAACAGGCTTGATGGTAAAGGTTCCGTTTCACCTGAATGAAGGAGATGTTATCAGGGTGGACACAAGAACATCTGAATATATGGAAAGAGTTAAGAGTTGAGAGTTTTAAAACCAAAGAATAAAGACGAGGGAAAAAATGGAACTCAATGAAATCAAACAACTCCTTGAACTTTTAAAAAATACGGATATTACAGAACTGCAGATTGAAAGGGATGGAGTAAAGGTAAAGATAAAGCGGGAGAAATTCATATCATCGTGGGATGTTTCCCCCCCTGCGAGACCGTCGGCCCAGCCTGAAGTCAAAGAGACAAAAGAGGAAGCGCCGGAGGCGCAGAAGACAGTGACGATAACAGCCCCTATCGTAGGGATGTTCCACAGGTCGCCGGCTCCGGAAGCCGCTCCATTTGCCGAGGTCGGCAGTGTTGTGAAAAAAGGGCAGGTGCTTTGCATCATTGAGGCCATGAAGCTTATGAATGAGATTGAAAGCGACGCTGACGGAACTGTATCAAAGATTCTGGTTGAGAACGGACAGCCGGTTGAATACGGCGAGCCGCTTTTTATTATAGAACCGGCGTAGTTACCAATAACGAGTAACTAATAACGAGGTATTGGAATTATAAAGGAGTATGAAAATTATCCTTATCCGTCATTCCCGCAGGCAGTAAGCGGGAATCCAGACGTCGTCCCTGTGAAACTTGTCCCAGCAGGTTTTAAGCAGGGAACAGTGATATATATTAAAATTTCTGGATTCCTGCCTTCGCAGGAATGACATCATTAAGTGTGCTTTGACAAATAAATTATATGGCACTATTTAAAAAAGTTCTAATAGCCAACAGAGGCGAAATAGCAATCAGGGTCCTCAGGGCCTGCCGTGAACTCGGCATCAAGACAGTTGTGATTTATTCTGAAATTGAAAAAGACGCCCTGCATGTCAGGTATGCCGACGAATCAATCTGCATCGGACCCGCGCCGTCCGCACAGAGTTATCTTAATATCCCTGCAATTATCAGCGCCGCAGAGATAACAGACGCCGAAGCAGTTCATCCGGGATATGGTTTTTTAGCTGAAAATCCGCATTTTGCAGAGGCGTGCAGTACGTCGGGGATAACCTTTATCGGTCCCAGTTCTGAAAATATAAGGCTCGGCGGCCAGAAGCTTATTGAGGAAGCGCCATATGCCTTTGCAACCTCAAAATTCAGGAAGCGGATAGGCGAACTTGCGATAAAAGCCGCAAGGGCTATGAAATATAGAAACGCCGGCACAGTTGAATTCATTGTGGACAATGAAGGCAATATCTATTTCATGGAAATAAACACAAGGATTCAGGTTGAACACCCTGTTACAGAAATGGTTACCGGCCTTGATATAATCAAGGAGCAGATAAAACTTGCCGCGGGAGAGCCGCTTTCAATAAAACAGCATGACGTCAAATTTTCAGGACACAGCATTGAGTGCAGGGTGAATGCCGAAGACCCTGAAAGATTTGTCCCGTCACCGGGCAGAATTATGCTTTTTATCCCGCCCGGAGGCCCCGGCGTAAGGGTTGATACTGCCGCGTATTGCGGCTGGACCGTGCCGGCCCATTACGATTCCCTTATTGCAAAATTGATAGTGCACGGCAAAAACAGGGAAGAGGCCATCATGAGGATGCGCCGGGCGCTGGATGAATTTGTAATTGAGGGGATAAAAACTACAATCCCTTTCCATAAAAACATTCTGAACAATCCGGATTTTTTAAACGGGAATTTCAATACCGGATTTCTTGAGAAAAACAGCCTGCAGAAAGATAAAACCGCATAACTACAAACCTCCCAAGCACCAATAGATGCGAAGGCAGAGCAAACTATTGGTGCCATTGATTATTGAAAAAAGTATAATTTAGATTATACTAAAGACAGCGGGCAGGTAACAGAGTAAGATTAATGAATTTAAATAAAACAATAGGGAGCGGTTAACGTGGAGCTCTTTAAACAATTGTTTTTGTCTTTAAACCTTCAATCTGTTAAATATATGGTTGCCGGCGGTATTGCCGTTAATCTTTATGGGATTGAAAGGGCAACGGCAGATATAGACATTGTTTTAAAACTGGATGAAGAAAATATCGCGAAATTCGTCAATATCGCCGGGGAATTAGGACTAAAACCAAAGCTCCCCGTAAAACTTGAAGATTTTACAAGTGAACAAAAAAGAAAAGACTGGATAAAAGATAAAGGAATGAAGGTTTTCAGCCTTTTTGATTCAAAGAATTCCTTTTTTCTTCTTGATGTTTTTGTTGATATGCCGTTTGATTTTGACGAAGTATATAACCATAGGGAAAAACTGCAATATGAAGATACGACCATCCCGCTTGTTCCAATAAAAGAATTGATTAATATGAAGCAAAAGACCGGCAGACCGCAGGATATGGCTGATGTTTTTTATCTCAGAAAAATTTCAGAGGAGTGGAATAATGAGAAATAGCGTATCGGACATAAAACAAGAAACGCCTCTTTTATACTACAGGACAAAAAAAGAAATACAGAAATACAGAAAAAAACCTGTAAGTCAAAAAGTTCAGTGGCTTGAGGCGCAGATGGAATTCTTTCATAAGGCAATGCCTGAAAAAGAAAAAAAAATAAGAGACAGATTGAGAAAAGGAGAGCTTTAGGATTACGGAATTTAATCAAAAATAATATTAATCGGGAATTTCAATGCCAGATTCCTTGAGAAAAAAAATGGGTCAGGGAAATAATTCAACAATTGAACTCTGGGTCAATAAAGCCTTGACAGATAATTCTCTGAATTAGTATAGTATTTTTGAAAATCCCTCAAAAACCTTAAAGTCACGCAAGGGAGTATTCCTTTTGCATAGACAGACAGACAGACAGACAGATTTAACCCATTAATAGCACTTCTTCTGTGTTTTTCAATTATTCCTATCTTTGCCTGTAATAATACCTCTTTTAACCTTCCATTTAACAGAGCCGAAAAGATTTCTGATATTCTTTTATCTCCAAACAAATACAGCGATAAAGTTGTAAGTGTAAAAGGTAAGGTCACCGAATCGTTTATTGCTTTAGAAGTGGGTTACTTTGTTATTTCTGATGACACAGATTCAATAACTGTAATACCTTCAAAAACATTTCCAAAAGTTGGGGAAGAAGTAAAGATAAAAGGCACAGTAAAGAATGCCTTTGTTATTGGAGATAAGAGTTTGATGGTTGTTGTGGAGGAGGAAAAACATGCAAGATAATTATGTTTGTGTCTAATCATTTACACAGGCAGAATTGGGATTACAATTTTTTAACAGTGAGGGAAAGAGGGGGTAGGTAAGCGAGATGCAAAGATTAAGAGAGGGAATTAGAATTTATAATGTTATGAATAAACAACTTGATTTATGGTGCAAATTCTTTAGAATTGTCACTGTTGTTGCAGTGTTTGTCTCTGCCTCATTGTTGCTGTACGCTCAGTCAGCCGAAGGTCAGCAAGATTACATTTTCCTTATTGACGCAACAGGCTCCATGGTGG
>JACQZD010000158.1 GCA_016207865.1 Nitrospirota bacterium | reverse complement strand
TTTATTTTTTTAGCAACTACGCGCCCTGCCCTCTCCATGAGCACAACCCCTGCAATGCCGTATTTTTTAATCGTAATACGGTCAATCTCCTGCATCTCTTTGGCAGCGGCTACTTTAAGCATAACGATATTATATATCAGGATATTTATTAAATCATGCGGTCCTTACATTTACTTGACAACCCCATATTCCCGCCATATAATGCTTAAAAGTATTATTAGGAGGTTGAAATGAAACAAATAGCGTGTGTATTGCTTGTCATTGGTTTATTGTTATTTTCCACCGGATGTTCAATAAAGCATGTAGTCGCAAATGACTACCCTCAATATCTGGTAAACAATGCGGGGAGCACCCAATTCCCCCATACCGAATATACGGCTCAATACATTCTGACTCCTAATACTATCAGCCATCGCTTAAAATTCCGGGCTGCTTCAACAGGATTGGCACACCTGTGGATTGTTGATTTTGGAAAGATATTAGAAGATACCCTTGAGTCTAATGACATTCAGTCTGCATTTAAGAAACTGCAGAAAGCATCCGGCTCCGGTGATTTAAGCGGTCTTGTAATAAAGTATAATTTAATTGCCTATAGATTTGCAGGGTTTGAAGCAACGGTAAATTTACAGGTAACTGTTACCAAGGACGGCGCTGTTATTATGGACAAAACATATCTTGAAAAGGGACTGGGCCAAAGGGGAAAGGTTGCTTTGACCGGCGTATTTGGAATGAAAAATGCCATTCAACAGTCAACAAAATTAGCGGTTGATAAGATATTACTCCAATCGTTAAACGACATGAAGTTAATAATTGACCGCTAACCATTTGTTAGAGTTTATGCACAACCGGTTGTTTATAAAAAATCAGGAGAAAATAAGATGGACTGCCTAAAGGCATCATTCTTTGCATTTCTTTTTTTACTTGCTGTTTTTATCTCCGGCTGCGAGCAAAAAGATAATTCCATTTCAAAATACAGAGACTCGCTGATAAATTCTTATGATAGAGGGAAAAAAGCCGGAGCTGAGGCAAATCTTAAAGGCATACAAGATGCCGTCAATGCGTATCATGCCGCAAACGGCGCATATCCCGGAAGCCTTCAGGATATTGAACAAATTTTAGGCTCTCCGGTTGATTCTGCGAAGTATCAGTATAACCCTGAAAACGGGGAAGTCAGGCTGAAAAGCTGATACTTAAAAAAAGCCGTTCCCTGTCATTCCTGCAAAAGCAGGAATCTAAATCAAATGTCTGGATTGTCCGGTCAAGCCGGACAATGACAGCCAGGAAAACTGATTGAAGGCGTTTATTGCATCACTGATATTTGTCGTGCTGGCTGAGATGGGGGATAAAACCCAGCTCCTTGCCATGGCGTTCGCCTGCAAGTTTAGATGGCAGACTGTCATGTGGGGCGTATTGACAGCTACGGCAGTCAATCATTTACTTGCAGCTGCGGCCGGCAATTATCTTGCCGTCATCGTACCGCTGACATATATAAAGATTGCCGCTTCCGCATCTTTTATTATCTTCGGTCTCTGGACCATCCGCGGGGACACACTTGAAGACGAAGACAAACGCTATAATTTCAGTCCCTTCTGGACCGTAACAGTCGCTTTTTTTATGGCAGAAATGGGAGACAAGACACAGCTTGCCACAATCTCTCTTGCCGTGCAGTACAATACCATCATTACTGTCTGGATGGGCACTACCTTAGGTATGGTCCTTTCCAATGCCATCGGCATAATTGCCGGCAATGTTATGGGCAGACATATTCCCGAGCAGGCAATTAAATGGTGCGCAGCGCTTATCTTTATCGTCTTCGGCGCATACGGGCTGTATGGAAACCTGCCGGAGAACTTTCTGAATATGTGGACGATTAGCGCGTTTATTCTTATCCTGATTTCAGCGATTTATATGATTGCCAGACTGTACCCGGGAAAACCGTCTAAGAAACAGATTTGTGAAACATTAAAAAAACCTTAAATCCTCCAATAACCCTCAAACTGCCCCCTATTGAAACGTCTTAACGGCATATGTGTTTGAAAAACTTTAAGGCAACACCTTAAAGTCATGCTGCCTTTTGATAAACAGTTCAGGGCGAAAACTTAAAACTTTTTGCAGCATGACAGATAATAATCATCGTTGTATTCTTAAAGTTTTGAGAACATATATGCCGTTGACAGACAAGTCCTTCTCCCCTTACCCTTCCAGCACCACGCACGCAATGCCAAATTCTTTTTCGTGGCTGAGGGACAGATGGCAATGTTTGATGGCCCTCTCTTTAAAAAAGGCCTCAAGCGCTCCTCTGGCTTTAATCACCGGCTTCCCATTTTCAAAATTCATGACTTCAATATCAGTCAGCGGGATAAAAACTTCTGAGCCGATGGCCTTAACCAAAGCCTCTTTTGCGGCAAATCTTACGGCAAATGAAAGATACGGCTCTTTTTTTTCGTAACAATACGCAATCTCATTTTCAGTAAATATCTTCTCAAGGAATTTTCTTCCCCATTTATCAACGGCCTCTTTCATCCGTTCAATCTTTACAAGGTCTATGCCGATTCCGTATATCATAATCAATCGTTAGTGAACAGTATTTAGTGAATAGTTTAAAGACCACTATTCACTATTCACTTTCCTTAATAAGTTTTTTCATTTCATTAACTGCCTTCTCTATTCCCACAAAGACCGCCCTTGAGATGATGCTGTGCCCGATATAAAGCCCCCTTATCCCCTTAATGGATGCTATCTTTCCCACATTTGTATAATTCAGCCCGTGTCCTGCATTAACCAGCAGGCCCATCTCAAAGGCTTTCTTAACCGCCTTTTTCACTCTGCTTAATTCTTTCGCCTGCTTCCCGCCTCTTGCGTTTGAATAAAGCCCCGTGTGAATCTCAACCATTCGCGCGCCAATCTTTTTTGACGCCTCAATATCTGCAATTGACGGATTTATAAAAAGGCTTACCGGTATGCCCCTGCCCTGTAATAAATCAACTGCCTTTTTAATCTTCTTTCCGCTCGTTTTAAAATTAAGCCCGCCCTCTGTTGTAAGCTCCTGCCTTTTTTCCGGGACAAGGGTAACCATGTCCGGTTTTATTTTCAGGGCAATTCCTGTCATTTCATCTGTTGCCGCCATTTCAAGATTGAGTTCAACATCCTTAACTCTCTTTCTTATTTCCTTTAAATCCCTGTCCTGTATGTGCCTTCTGTCTTCTCGTAAATGAACAGTAATCCCGTCCGCACCGCCCTTTATTGCAAGCGGTACAGCCGGCACAGGGTCTGGCTCGCACCCGCCCCTTGCATTCCTTACAGTTGCCACATGGTCAATATTAACGCCGAGAAGCATGTATTCCCTCCAATTTAGAGACCGTTTTTAGCGTCTATTGCGTTTATAGCGTTTGTTGCGTGATAAATTCTGGGCGCTATTAACGCTGTACGCTATAACGCTATAAACGCAATAGACGCTGAACGCTCCTTAATCCTTAATACAAATGACATGAAACCCATCTCCCATTGCTTATCTCTTTTAAAACAGGAATCTCTTTGTCGCATGGTTTAAA
>JACQZD010000162.1 GCA_016207865.1 Nitrospirota bacterium | reverse complement strand
TTTTGCGTTCATTCTTCCAAAGGCAGCATCCTGATTTAGAGGGACTGTATAGGCCTTGCCTTCCTCTTTTCCGTCAAGCTGCTTTTCAAGCTCAGGAAGGATATGGTGCTCACCTATGCATACAACAACAGGGGGAATGCTTATGTAAATATGGGGATTTATGATAAGGCACTTGCAGATTTTACAATTGCAGTTTTAATTAAACCTGATTTTGCAGAGGCTTACAATAACCGCGGTATTTTTTATTCAAAAATCGGAAATTATGATAAATCCGTTGAAGACTACACAAAGGCAATCGCTCTAAAGCCGGATTTTGCAGCGGCCTATACCAATAGAGGCAACGCCCTTGATGTAAGAGGTGAACCAAACAAGGCAATTGAAGATTATAACAAGGCAATTAGTATAAATCCTGATTATGCCGGGGCATACATTGAACGGGGAATTACATATATGAGGATAGGCTTGTGGAACAATGCAAAAAATGATTTTCAGAAGGCCTGCAGCCTCGGCAGCAGGGCAGGATGCACCGCTTTAAACAGCGGATTGTCTGAGCCTCAGCAATAACCTGACTAACCAGGCAGGGATACCGGCAAAAATCAGCCATATCCCGTAAAGGATTACCGGGCGCGCCAAATCCTTAACCGCCTCAAGCTGCGCCCAGTATGCAGGCTCAGAAAACTGCAATGTAAAATTTTCAAAACGTATCTCATCGCCTGCTTCCCCCTCTGCGATAATCTTTTCACCCTCAAAAACCTTTACCTTGTAAAAAGGGGTCTTAAGGTTAAACTGAGATGCATACATCCCGCCCTTTTGAAAGGTTTTTTCCGGTTTCATGGAAATCAAAAATCTGAAAGGATACGGCGGAATTTCAAAATAATCGCCGCTTCCGGGCGTAAGAATTTTCAGGGGCATGTAACCTTCGGCTTTTATGTCGCCGCCTTCCGATAACCTTATGCCCGGGGCAAGTCCGAAATTGAGTATATGATAATAAGTATCGCCGAGCTTTGCGGGCGGGAATACCCCTATTCCAGATTCCTTGGAAGAAACCTCGTCGGCAATTATAAGCTTTGGCTCGTATGCAAAAACACCCCTTTCCGTATCAATATCAAGAAATTTTTCTCTAAGTCCCTGCTTTATACCGGTTACCCTGTAGCTTTTAGCGCTCCATGGAGGCTTGATCACATCACCCTGCCCTATAATAATTTGTCCTGTTTGTCTCGTGTAAATGCTCAGGAAAAATCCCGTAAAAAAAAGAAGGGCTCCGGCAGGCAGCAACACCCATAAAAAAAACTGAACCTTTCCTTTATTAAAAACACTCTTTGACGCCCTGATTAGATTCAGATAACCGCTGAGTAAAAAAACAAGGAACGGCGCCTGTATAAAAAGGTTTTCCCGGACCCCGCCGACAAAATTGCCGAATGCTTCCTTAAGCCAGATTGCAGACAGCACGTAATATAAAATCCAGCACCCTATGGTCCAGAGCAGAAAGGCCTTTGACGATAGAACCCTTACCGGCCTCTTTATAATCCTGTATCGCGTATCCTGCATCTATTTTCCTTTATTTTTTCCTGCCGTTACAAATTTCCATTTTTTTAATATTTCGCTAAGTTCTATCTTTACAGACGATGCATCCACAGAAGCCTCCAGGGGAATGGGATTGCACCCGCCAGGTTCGCTGAGCGTATCAACAGCAATCGGAGTGCCGCAATATATGCATACTACCTGGTCTTCTCTCTGAGCATAACCCTCAGGAGGACATATTTCACATGCATCAAGGCATACGGCCAGGGCGTTGCTGGATTTTTTGATTATTATTATTCTTATCTCATCCCCGTCATGTACGAGCGAAAATTTATGCAGTACGCCGTCCATCAAATCCATTCCTGGGACAGTAAGCGGAATAAGCACAACGCCTTTGTCCGCAACAACCGGACTCGGCTTAGGATTATAAAGCCGTGTGACCTGTTCACCGCTTTGCGAAAACCAGGCAATCAGGATAAGGCCTATAAAAAATATTACCGGCAATGCCTTTTTCCTTCTGTCGGAAAGCAGGAAAGATTTTATCTTTCTCCTCTGTGCGTTTGTCTGCGCCTCAGGCTCAGGCAGCGGCTTAAACAGGCTGTGATAAATAAACATAAAAGGGAAAACGAGCAAAAGGATTAAAGATGCTATTGAAGCAATGTTTGTGCCGAAAAATATACCTATAAAGTTCCATGTGGTGGGCTTAAGCAGGGGATGGTCCGGCACCATCACCAGCACGAGCGTTTGATGAATTATGTCATGTATAAACTTAATAAAACCCCTTTGCACAGAAGGTATAAGGGATAATTCCGCAATTCCCTTTATCCCCCCGCCGAGAAGCTTCACCATTGCAAGAAAAAGCAGTATCTGCGGGATGTCAAAAAAACTGCCAATCCAATACAGGTTATAAAACTTAACAACGGCAATAAATATCACTAAAGAAACGGCAAGCCCGGTTAACGCATAAAGATAGACCGTTGACGCCTGGTCTGCCATAAGGGCCATTTCTTTGAGATAAAAAATTGTGCCTGTGCTATCCGGTAAAAAAAACAAAACCGTTGAGAAAAATATAAGGACGCCGGCAATTGCAGTTCCTTTGACTCCGCCGGAAAAAAACCTTACCCCGCTGTCTTTGCCGAGAAGGTCTCCTGACATGTAAAACAGCGCTGCCGCGCTCAAAATGAGAAAAATTGCAAACGACATCGCAATAACATTGCCCAGATATTCCCTGACAATCAATCCCTGCGGAAGGAAAAAAGAGATAAGCAGTATCAGGCATACAGTAAGGAATCCGGCGTA
>JACQZD010000146.1 GCA_016207865.1 Nitrospirota bacterium | reverse complement strand
GCTTCTCAAATCCCTTAACTGCATGATAGATCATATTCTCTTGAAGCACATCGTCATCGCCAAAAGCCTTTTTGCGTGAATCAAACACATGGATGTGCCGTATACTCATCATATCGAGTAGCCCAATCCGGAATCGGCGGAAATACGGCCCATTGCAGAAACTGCGGGGAGTTATTGCGACTATTTCGCCCCCGTCCTCCAACATCTGTGCTGTCAGCCATACAAACGCAGCGTAAAGATTGGATACTTCAATCCCGGCCGCATATAGTAATTGGCGCATAGTTGATTCTGCATTGATTTTCTTATACGGGGGGTTCAAAATTGCATGAGTGAAGCGTTCAGCCTGTGGGGTGAACAACCCATCATCTATTTGCGCAATTGCAGCCGCAACAAAGTCTTCTGCCCGTATTTCGCTTTGAAATGATATGCCAGTTTCCTTACACAGCACCCTGCACCGCTCTATCGTTTCTTTCAAATATGGCAGGACATGTTTGTCATTTTCGTATGCAACTACTTTAATTGAATTAGGACGCTGTTTTCTAAATGCCAATGTCTCTACATATGCAGCAAACAGAACGCCAGCACCAGCGCCGGAATCAAGTATTCGCACATCAGCCTTTTCCTTCTCAAACAGCGATGCCATATACCGCGCTATCATAGCGGGAGTAAAAAATTGTCCGATCATTGATCGTTTATGTCGGCAGGTGCTGCCGTTTAAAGATTTACGAACAATATCCAAGGTATTTGATAATTTAACTGTCATAATGCCTATATTGTATTGGATTCTATCTTTATTTTTCTATGCCCCAGAGTAGTGGTTCGATTTCACTGCAACGCTTTGTCAGGGTTGCTTTGTCCAAATAGAGTCAATAACCTGAAATACTTTTTGGCTCGGGTCTGGAAAAGAATGCAACCATGAATTATCGAATTCCCCTGTTGCTATGAGTTCATTTGTCTGGTTGTCGTATATATTTATGTCAAGTTTCTCAAGATATATTGACATATCCCACCGCCAGACATCTGCGTATGTAACATACGCTTTAACATTTTCAGGCTTGCTTTCAATGGGTCCGATTGAGGAGCTTATTCCTCGAACTGCCAAAGCTTTCTGGATATAAATATCTATGCCTCTTTTTGATTCTTTATTTTGGACTACAAATGCTGAATGGATTTCATTCAAAGAATCTCTACTATAGACTCCAGCAGGACGTATTGTTGAGCATGATGCTAAAGATGCGCCAATAAGTATTATAAGAATTAATTTCATTTTTGCAGTATGCATAATACCCCTTATTGAGCCCTAACAATTAACATACATATTTCGCATTTTAAGCCCATTCTTAACTGCATTTATACAATAGTTATATTGAAAATGCAATATGTTTCTAAAGCAACGGATTTTTTGTTGCTTGGTGTTTGTAATTAGGTTTCCCAGAGGTTTTTATGAAGGCTAAACAGTGAAAGCGGGCTACATATTTATGGTGCCGAAGGCGGGACTCGAACCCGCATGGATTTCTCCACACGCCCCTCAAACGTGCGTGTCTACCAGTTCCACCACTTCGGCAAATTAATCCGTATAGGTTATAACAACAGCCGCAGACTTATCAATACCCCTATAACCACCCCCACCCTAACCCTCCCCCGTCAAGGGTGAGGGAAGTATAAGGTAACCTGTTGCAAACTACAGACAGGGAATATCAATTTCATGGAATCTGCATTTTTAGGCGGGAGGAAAATACTGCGCTCTCAGCGCTTATATTGAATTTACCTGATTAATAAAGAGGGACTGAACATAATTTACATAATTCTCAGGCGGGTTAACCAGATGAACCCCTATCCCGCTTTTTGACTCGCCGATAAGGCCCAGCATGGTCCTTATGGACCGTGCAACCCTTCCTGTAAGGGGAATCTCCTGAGTATTGGGTAAGTTCACTTTAAAACTTATAATACTCCCCTCAGTTACCCCCATATTAGTAGTCTTAATGAATATTCCTGTCTCGGACAGATCATTTGTAATGGCTGTCTTTTCCACCGGAGACTGGAATTTGACTTCAAGCCGTTTTACCACTCTGCCTGTTTTGCGTTTTTCCATAATCAAAATCTTATTTATATATTTATAAAAATATTGTAAATTAGTCAAGTATAATCTAATAGACGGCAAATTAAATGTTTATTATCAAAGCGATAGAATTTATAGGAACGGTATTTAAAGACCCGATTGAGGAAACCGGAAGGATTTTACTGCTTTTTTATTCCACAATTAAATGGCTTTTTAGACCTCCGTTTGAATTAAAAAACACCACCAAACAGATGGTGGAAATAGGCATTAACTCACTGCCTGTCGTGCTCATTACAGCCGTATTCACGGGCATGGTGCTTGCGCTTCAAAGTTACACGGGGTTTAAGCGTTTTGGCGCTGAAAGCCTTGTAGGCTCTGTCGTAGCCCTGTCAATGACAAGAGAACTCGGGCCTGTGCTTACGGCGCTTATAGTCACAGGGCGCGCAGGTGCGGCAATGGCCGCAGAACTCGGGACCATGAGGGTCACAGAGCAGATTGAAGCATTGGAGACTCTCGCCACTAATCCTGTTAAATATCTTGTAGTCCCGAGATTTATATCAGGGACCATCATGCTCCCCTGCCTGGCCGTAATCGCAGACATCATAGGGATAATCGGCGGATATTTTGTCACCGTAATAGTTTTTGGAACAAGCCCGAACCTGTATATGAAGATGACCTGGGACCACCTTGAAATGAATGACATATACCACGGGCTTATAAAGGCAGGGGTTTTTGGTGCAATCCTTTCGCTTATAAGCTGTTATAAAGGTTTCTACACAAAGGGCGGCGCAGAGGGCGTTGGAAAGGCAACCACAGGCGCTGTTGTCATCTCGTCCATGGCCATTCTGATTTCCGATTACTTCCTTTCAGCGTGGTTATTTAAATAATGAATACATTGATTAACATTGAAGATGTCCATAAGTCTTTCGGGAGCAACTATGTCCTGCGGGGCGCTAATTTAAAAATAATCAAAGGAGAAAGCGTTGTCATTTTGGGAGGCAGCGGTTCCGGGAAAAGCGTGCTTTTAAAGCACATCATCGGGCTCCTGATGCCTGATAAAGGCACTGTAACGGTTGCCGGCTCTGACCTGTCAAAACTTGATGAGAATGACTTAAACGAACTGCGGAAAAAATTCGGAATGCTTTTTCAGGCGGCGGCATTATTTGACTCAATGAGCGTATGGGAAAATGTAGGCTTTGGATTAAAAAGACACACAAAATTCTCCGATAAGGAAATAAAGGAAATTGCCGTGGAAAAGCTCAGACACGTCGGGCTTACAGGCATAGAAGACCGCATGCCTTCCGACCTCTCCGGCGGCATGAGAAAAAGGGTCGGGCTTGCGAGGGCTATTGCGATGGAGCCTGAGATACTTCTTTACGATGAGCCGACCACAGGGCTGGACCCGATAATGGCTGATGCAATCAATGACCTTATAATTGAGATGCGGGAAAAACTGAAAATCACATCAGTCGCCATCACGCATGACATTAAAAGCGCTTATAAGATTGCAGATAGAATTGCAATGCTTTATAATGGAGAAATTATAGAAACAGGTTCTCCTGACAACATCAGGAATACTTTAAATCCGATTGTAAAACAGTTTGTTGAAGGCAGCGCAGTCGGACCGATTGTAATTGAGGGATTAAAAAGATGAAGGGCATATCAACAGAGCTTAAGGTCGGAATATTCGCAATAGTGGTGCTTCTGGCCCTTTCCTTCATGACCTTTAAGGTCGGCGGGCTGGGCGCCGGGTGGAAAAAGGGGTACAGGCTTTATCTCTCATTTGACAACATAAGCGGACTTGAAGAAAAAACAAAGGTCAAGGTAGCGGGTGTTGACGCGGGAATTGTAGAAAGAATCGTCCTAACGGAAGGGCGCGCAAGGCTCATAGTCCTGTTAAAGCCTGAGATTGAGATACACAGAGACACAAAGGCGTCCATCAGGGTGGCTGGACTTTTAGGCGACAAATATCTCGCCCTTTCAAGCGGAACATCTTCTGAACCTCTGCTGACCGACGGAGAGGCGATAAAAAATACCGAATCTGCGCTTGACATTGACGCGCTTGCGCAGAAACTTACTTCAGCCGCAGGCTACATAAGCGACCTCGCCGAAACCCTTACAGGCACCTTCGGGGCCTCTGAAAAAGAGGCGATACAGGAGTCAATACGCAACCTCAGGGAAATAACAAAAAACTTCAATGAAATATTAAAGGAAGACAGAGAGCCTTTGAACAGGACCATCACGAAACTTGAGAATTTTTCCAACTCTCTCAGCGACAAGGGACCCGGGCTTGTTGACGACATGAGGGAAATAGCAAAGGAGCTGAAAGAGGCCATAAAAGAAAACAGATATGCCTTCAAGGATAGTGTGGATAACATAAAATCTTTTGCCGCGTCTGCCGACAAGCTTGCGCAAAATATAGACAAGGGAGAAGGGACCTTGGGAAAACTCTTCAAAGACGACAAGCTTTACAATTCCATTAATAAATTCGCAGACAATGCAAATAAATTCGCAGAAAGCGCCGGCAAGGGGATGGAAACCGTAACCAATCTGAAGACCTTTATGAATTTCCGTTCGGAATATCTTTTACATGAAGGCGAAGCAAAGGGTTATTTTGACCTTATCCTGGAGCCCAGGAAAGACAAATACTATATCCTCGGTATAGTGTCAGACCCGATAGCTTCAAGTACAACTTCAGTTCAGGTGAATGAAGGCAGAGAAACACAGGAAGAAGTGCTGAAGAGGAAAACTGAATTCACCGCACAGTTTGCAAAACGTTTTGAAGATTATGCCCTGAGAATCGGCATGGTGGAAAACACCTTTGGAGCCGGAGCGGATTATTTCTTTAAGAAAGATACGATAAAGTTAAGCGTTGATGTTTGGGACTTCAGCGCAGATGAGGCAAAGGCGGATAAGGCGCATGCAAAGATAGGGCTGGACTACAAAATCTTTAAACACCTGTTTATAACCACGGGCATTGACAACCTTTTAAATGAAAACTACATGGGAATATACGTTGGAGGCGGACTGCAGTTTGAGGATGAAGACTTTAAATACATATTCGGAGGAGGAGGCGCCCCAAAGCTGCCCGGGAAGTAAAAGAAATTGAACTACGCCGCAGTCCCATCATTTTGGGACGAGGGATATAAACTGTCATTCCGGCTTGTCCGTCCCGATGTATCGGGATTCAAGAAGGATTCCCGACGCGCGGAGCCTGTCCCGACTTGTTCGGGGCTTGCGGGAATGACAAGCAAAATAATATGAATAAACTATGCCTTATCCTCGCATTACATAATCATCAGCCGGTCGGTAATTTTGACTACGTCGTTGAAGACGCATACCAAAAATCTTACCTCCCTTTTTTAAAAATACTTGAGAGGCATCCCGGGATAAAACTTTCACTTCATTATTCAGGCAACCTGCTGCTCTGGCTGAAGGACAAGCACGGCGATTTTTTTGACCTGCTGAAGAACCTGATAAAACAGGGCCGGATAGAAATGCTCTCGGGTGGATTTTATGAACCCATAATACCGGCCATCCCCGATGACGACAAGACAGGCCAGATCAAAAAGCTTAATGAATTCATAGAAAAAGAACTTGGTTATGCGCCTAAAGGCATGTGGCTGACAGAGAGGGTGTGGGAGCCCGCTATGCCGAGGCATATAGCAAAGGCAGGCATTGACTATTTCCCTGTTGACGACCACCATTTTAAGCTTACAGGCCTCACGGACAAAGACCTGCACGGATATTTTCTCACAGAGGATGAAGACTATGCGGTCCATGTATTTCCGGGAAACGAACAGCTCCGATATCTTATCCCGTTCAAAGATGTTGACGAGGTTATTACATATCTTCGGAGTGTTTTTGAAAACCCATCATCCATCACTCATCACTCATCACTTGTTTGTATGGCTGATGACGGAGAAAAATTCGGCGTATGGCCTGATACCTTCAAACACGTTTACACAAACGGCTGGCTGGAACGCTTCTTCAGCGCCCTAGACAAAAATTCAGACTGGCTGCAAACCACAACTTTTGCGGAATATATATCAAAAAACCCGCCTGCCGGAAGGATATACCTGCCGACGGCGTCTTATAGGGAAATGGGTGAATGGGCGCTGTTTCCTCCGGCTGCGGAGGAATATGATGATACGCTGAAATTATTGAAAAACTTAATCGGGGACAAAAAAGCGCATACCCTCCTGCGCGGCGGATTCTGGAGAAATTTCCTTTCAAAATATCCCGAGAGCAACCACCTGCATAAAAGGATGTACCAGATAAGCAGAAAAGTTCATAAAGCCGTAAAAGAGTTAAGAGTTGAAAGTGAAAAGTTAAAAAAACAAAATCCAAAATCCCAAAAAACTCATCAAGCATCACGGATTACGCATCACGATTTGTTGGATGAACTCTGGCAGGGGCAGTGCAATGACGCATACTGGCACGGAATCTTCGGCGGGCTTTATCTTCCGCACCTGAGGTCGTCTCTTTACGCTCACCTGCTCAGGGCAGAGGCGCTTTCCGAGCAAGCCCTTGCCCTTACGCCGTATCACGAGGCAGATGACCTTGACAAAGACGGTTATAAGGATATTTTTCTGAGCACCAAAACCCTCAGTCTTTTTTTCACGCAGAAGGGAGGCGCTCTGTGCGAGCTGTCTTATAAGGAAAAAGCCGTCAATGTAATGGACACATTAAGCAGAAGATACGAGGCATATCACAGAAAATTATCAAAATGCGGGGATGTTCACGAACACTCAGAGACCGCAACAATCCATGAAAGGCTGGTCCTTAAAGAACATGATATTGCAAAGCACCTTGTCTTTGACCCGTACAGGAAGGCATCTCTCATTGATCATTTTATTGCAAAAGATACTTCCATAGACCAGTTTAGGGGAAACAGCTACAGAGAATCAGGGAATTTCATAGAGGCCTTGTACGCCATGAAGTCCGGTGAAAAAAAGAATTCCCTTGAAACGGAGTTTTCAGCGGCAGGCGAAGTAAACTGCGCTCAAGAGGCCCGTCCTCTGCCTGTCATGATTAACAAAAAAATATCCGTCAGAAAGGCCTCGCCTGAGATTGCAGTATTGTACGAGATAAATCCTTGCGCAGAAACTAAAAGTGAGATATCAGATATCAGAAGCCGTCTCAGCAGGAATTCATCCTTCTGCATTGAATTTAATCTCTCATTCCTCGGTTCCCCTGAGCCTGAGGTTAAAGCGCTTTCAAAGGGAAAAACAAGCGGGTGGGGAATAACATCCGTAACAGAAGCAAAAAAGATAAGCATGCTTAATGTCACATACGGTTATCTCGGCATCTCTGCGATTTTTGAATTTAACAGTCCGGTAAATCTCTGGCAATTCCCGGTGGAAACCGTTTCTTCCTCTGAAGAAGGCATAGAGAGGGTGTATCAGGGAACCACTTTTATAATCTTCCCTGATTCCGAATTTATTTCCGGAGAGGAAAATCAATTCGGTTTTGTGATAACATTAAAAGGCACTTAGTTGTCACTGACCCGAAAATATGTTTAAATCTGTCATTCCTGCGTAGGCAGGAATCCAGTCCTTTGCAAAAAATATCTGGATTCCCGCTTAAAACCTGCGGGAATGACGGATGAAGATAATTTTAATACTTTTTTTGTGATTCTGACACTACGCTAAACACGGAAAATCATGATTAAATTCTATATAAGACTTCTTTTGACAATTGTACTGATAAACTTTACCGGCATACCGTCTTCATGGGGCGCGCCCGGAGCATTAGATGAAACAAATCCCGTAGATAAAGCAAAAAATTCCGTGCTTTCTTATTTTTTGCCTGTGACCGGCGCTATTACAGGGTTTGAAAATGGAATGGCAAAAGTCAGGTTGCAGTCAGACAAGAAACTTCTGGAGGGTATGAGATTTTCAGTCTTCAGGGAAGGCGTGCCGTTTTACCATCCTGTGACAAAGGAATTTATAGGCAAGTCGGAAATATTCACAGGAATGGTTGAATTAAAAAACATCACTGACGGGACCTACTTATGCGCAGTCATAAAAGGCGCCCCGAAGACCGGAGACATCGTAAGGATAACTTCCTCAAGGGTAAAGCTTGCCTTTTTTCAGGACCGGAAGGCTGACTGGACCATTTCCGAGGTCTTTTATTACTCGCTTAAAGAGGCTGGGCGTTTTGATATCATTGAGGCATATACTAAAACCTACGAGACCAAGACATTAGCCGGCATAGCCGAAGGCCGCAATGCAGAGGCGGCGCTCTTATTTTCCACCCCTGCACAAAACGGGACCGTATATTTAAATATAAAATTGTTCTGGACCCAGGATGCAAAGACCTTTGCAGAGATTAATGAACCCCTCGGTCCGGACCTTCTTAATGCGCTTAAAAGCGGTGATGAGCTTATCCCCTTTGCCGGCGTCGCGGAAGTGCCCCGGATGGGGCATGAAATTGCAGCCGGACGGCTTATCACAATGGGAGACGTTGACGGCAACAGCAAAAAGGAACTTATTGCCAGCGACGGAAACAACATAAGGATCTACAGTTATAAAGAAGAGCCCAAAGAGCTGTGGTCCATAACCGGCGGCGCTGATGAGGAACACCTCTCCATTGACGTCCTTGATGCCAACCATAACGGCAGGGCGGAGATATATGTCACCTCCATTAAAGGCTCTGACACCTTGAGATCATATGTGCTTGAGTATAATCCCGCTGAAGGCTATAAAAAAATCTGGGACAAGGCGCCGTATTTTTTCAGGGTTTCAGGCACAACCCTGCTGATGCAGGCTTCAACGCCCGGCGAAATATATAAGGGGCCGGTATACGAAGCGCAGTGGAAAGACGGACAATATTATTTAGGCAAAGCGCTCAGACTGCCTCCGGAAGTAAATATTTACGGTTTTGCGTTTGTGGACTGGTCTATAATCCGCCCCGGGCAGGACAGTGAAATGCCTAAGGGTTCATTGCCGCCGATGATTCTGTCTTTTGATGATAAAGGTTATCTGAATCTTTATAATATGGGAAGTGACGCGTCCCCAAAGGCGGAATTAATCTGGAGGAGCAGAGATTCCTACGGGGGTTTTGATATTTCTTTTGATAGAAATACTTTTTCTATTGTTAATCCCGCAGAGAAATGGTTTGTAAAAAGGCGGCTGCTGACTATCAGAACCGGCCGCGGACAGGAAGTTTTGGCAGTCAAAAGGATATATTTATCAGATACAGTGCCGGGATTAGGGTATAAAAGCACTGCGGTCTATTCACTCCGGTGGGACGGCAGTACAATGGATGAAACTTTAATTCTGGAAAATCTTTCAGGGGGGGTAAGAGACTATTGGGCAGAGGGCGAGGACCTGTTTCTCATTGCCGGGTCAAATCTTTCCACATTTTTGACAAAGGCGCTTTCAGGCGAACTCTCAAAGGGCAGCACCCTCTACTATTACCGTTTAAAAGATGAACCTTAAACACGTTGCAATAATCATGGATGGAAACGGCCGGTGGGCTGAATTGAGGGGTTTGTCCAGGATTGAAGGCCACAGGGAAGGCATAAAACGTGTGCGTGAGATAATAGACGCATCAATAAAATTGAACCTGAAGGCGCTCACCCTCTATGTATTTTCCATGGAAAACTGGCAGAGGCCTAAGAAAGAAGTCAGCGCCCTGATGGAGCTTTTAGTCCTTTACCTTAAAAGTGAAATGCGCAAATTCGCAAAAGACAATGTGGTATTCAGGGCCATAGGAGACCTTGAGAAATTCCCGGTAGCCATTCAAAAAATGCTGAAGGAATTTGAAAGCGGTGAGATGAGATTAAGCAACTTCCTGCTCTGGCAGGCGGCGTATTCTGAATTTTATTTTACTGAAACGCTCTGGCCTGATTTTGGAAAGAAAGAATTTCTGTCCGCAGTCGCGGAATACACCAAAAGAGAAAGGAGATTCGGCACAGTTCCGAGTAAACCCCGTTAGAAGGTTCCTTCCTAACCGGGTGAAAAGTAACGGGATTTGAAAAACGCAGGAAGACTTACCACAGCAGCAATTGCTCTGCCTCCTCTGATTGCTTATATTTATTTTCTGCCGCCGTTTCCTTTCTTTTTTGCCCTTCTGGCGGCAGTAAATATTCTTGCACTGCGTGAATTTTATATTATGTACAAAGTGCCGGATAAACTTTACATCCCCGGCATATTAACCGGATGCGTGTTGTTTTATATATCATGCACACATCCGGCATATTTCCCGGACGGCATATTTATCAGCCTGTTTTTACTTTTGCTGATCAGGCTTTTTCTATGGAAATCCCCTTCAGGATGCATGTCTGAGATCGGCCCGCTCGGAGTTGGTTTTTTTTATGTTTCATTTCTCAGCTTCCAGTGGTTTTTAAGGGAAGAGCCTTCCGGCTTGGCGTATATCTTCATGCTTTATGCCTCGGTATGGCTTGCGGACAGCATGGCTTACTATATCGGGAAACATTTTGGAAGACATAAACTCTATCCTGCCATAAGCCCCAAGAAAACAGTTGAAGGCGCCTTTGCATGCGTGCTGGGAGGAGCTATCGGCGCAGTTATTGCAAAACTTTTTTTCGGCCTCCATATTTTTACCTTCCCCGGGGCTACTGCGGCAGGCGCGCTCATGGGCATAGCTTCAATGATTGGCGATTTAATAGAATCAATGTTTAAGCGGGACGCAGGGGTAAAAGACTCAGGCAGTTTAATTCCGGGACACGGCGGTGTACTTGATAAGATTGACGGCTTTCTTATTGCAGGGCCCGTCCTCTATCTCCTGCTGAGGATTATATAATCAGACAATGCGCAAGAAAATAATCTCCATATTAGGCTCTACCGGCTCCATCGGCAAAAACACCCTCAGGATTGTCAGCCGCTATCCTGAAAAGTTCAAGGTTGCAGGCCTTGCCGCAGGCAGTAATATCAGGGCGCTGGAATCGCAGATACGCATTTTTAAACCCGAGGTCGCCGCGGTCTCTGATGAATATGCCGCGAAAAAGCTGAGAAAGAAAAATCTGCCGGCAGAAATCCTGAGCGGCGTACAGGGGCTGATGGAGGTTGCTACTCTGAAGCGCGCCGCTACTCTCGTCTCCGCCATATCAGGTTCAACCGGTCTTATGCCTACTTTTGCCGCCATAAAGGCAGGAAAGGACATTGCGCTTGCCACAAAAGAAATTCTTGTAATGGCAGGTGAAATCATCATGGCCGAGGCCTCAAAAAGAGGGGTTAGGATAATCCCTGTGGACAGCGAGCACAGCGCCGTATTCCAGTGCATTGACGCCAGAAACCATAAAGAAATAAAACGCATAATACTGACTGCCTCCGGCGGGCCGTTTCTCCGGAAAAACATCTCGGAATTAAAGACCGTTACTCCGCGGGAGGCCTTAAAACACCCCAACTGGTTTATGGGAAAAAAGATTACAATAGACTCGGCAACTCTTATGAACAAAGGGCTTGAGGTGATTGAGGCCTATCATCTGTTCAACCTGCCGGTTCATAAAATAGACGTGGTCCTGCATCCCCAGAGCATTATCCACTCTATGGTAGAATTTATTGACGGAAGCATTATGGCGCAGATGTCGGTCCCTGACATGAAAGGACCGATATGTCATGCCCTCTCATACCCTGAGAGGCTGAGCAATGTGCTCCCGTCTTTGGATATGGCCAAAGTCG
>JACQZD010000145.1 GCA_016207865.1 Nitrospirota bacterium | reverse complement strand
CAAGAGAATAACAATACACATTGCTTTAGTTGAAGAACTAAGGAAAAGAGGCTATGAATTGAGGAATATAATTATCTGGGATAGAACAAATATTGTAAACCGTATAGGTATTTTTGGCTGGCCCAGCAACTATATAACAATGGGAACAACTTTTGAATATCTTTTAGATTTCTGGAGACCACTGGCAAAGTGAAATTATATACAAAAGAGCAACTTATCGCTGCTATTAAAGACATTTTCAATCAAGGCTGGCATAAAAGTGTTAAAAAAACAAAAAACACTCGTAATGATGGAGCTGTTGGAAATACTTTAGAAGTGCTTTTAGGAATTAATGAGAATAATTTACCAATTCCGAATGCACAGGAATGGGAACTTAAAGGACAGAGATTACATACGAGCTCGTTGGTAACACTTAAACATATTGAACCATCTCCAACCGCTGCTAAGATAGTCTCAAGTATTCTTCTCCCTCTTTATGGATGGAAGCATAAGCAAGCGGGAAAGAAATACCCAAAAACTGAGATGAGCTTTAGGTCAACAACGGGCTCAAAAAACTTTACCAGTAGAGGTTTTAGGATTATTGTTGACAGAAAACTAGAGAAACTGAGGTTTGTATTTGACGCGGCTAAGGCTGATACTTCTAATCCTGAAATTTCTAATTGGTTACAGTCTGTGGATAACCGTATTGGGCTTGGACCAATAACACCAGAGCCTTACTGGGGGTTTGAAGATTTAAGATATGCAATTGGCTCAAAGATTATGAATTGTTTTTATGTTGTTGCAGAATCTAAAACTGAGAATAATCATGAATATTTCAACTACCAAAAACTTTTTATTTTAGCAGGCTTCTCTTTTGATAAATTCCTTAATTGTATGGAAAATGATGCCATTCTTGTTGATTTTGATGCGCGCACAGGACATAACCATGGAACAAAATTTCGCATTCGTCAAGGATATTGGGCGGATTTATATACAAGCGTAAAAAAAGAAATATAAGATATACGAATTTAACAAAAGGCGTAACTCTGCATCTTAAAATATATTTCTGTTTGGGTTGCGGATAAATCTACGAGGAAAATACATACATCTTCAAAAATATATCGTTATCTGGTATTATATATTACTGCAGTAAATAGTGAGCAGGAAGATGTTCTAAATAAATTGTTTTAAACTGACAACTATTTACTGATAACTGTTCACTGAAATTATCGGGCGGATAGCTCAGTTGGGAGAGCACAGCCCTTACAAGGCTGGGGTCACAGGTTCAAGCCCTGTTCCGCCTACCATTTTTTGCCTTTGGCAAAAAATGGAGTTAAAAGTTGAGAGTTAAGAGAGGGGTGGTAGTTCAGCTGGTTAGAACGCCGGCCTGTCACGTCGGAGGTCGCGGGTTCGAGCCCCGTCCACCCCGCCATTTTTACAACAGTGAACAGTAGTTAGTGAATAGAGCAGCAGGAGAAAGAATTTAGAATCCAGAAGTCAGTAGTCAGAATAAAAAAGTATAAAATACTGGATCCTCCGGTCAAGCCGGAGGATGACAAGCTATTCTATTTTTATAGCACAAGCTTTAAAATCTTAAGTTAGCCAAATTGTATTTATTCAGAATTCCGGCTTCTGTATTCCTGCTTTTTAGACCTTTCAAGCGCCACCATCAGCAGTGTGACTGCCGCGGGCGTAACGCCCGGAATCCGGCCCGCCTGCCCTAAATTAACAGGTCTTATCTCTTCAAGTTTTTCAACAATCTCCCTTGAAAGTCCGGGTATGCCTTTGAATACAAAATCAGGAGGGATTTTTTTTTCTTCAAATTTCTTGGATTTAACCGCGGCCTCTGCCTGACGCGCAATGTAGCCGGCATATTTTACCTGTATTTCAACCTGACCGGCTGCATCTTGAGACAGCCCGTTATTTGACGGCGAAAGGCTTGCGATATCTGTATATCTTATTTCAGGCCTTCTGAGCAATTGATGCAGGCTTGCATCTTCCTTTATCGCAGCGCCTCCGTGCTCTGCCAGCACCGGATTAATGATTCCTGGTTTAATCCGCGTGGACTTAAGCCGTTTGATTTCTTTTTCTATTGAAGATTTTTTTCGCAGGAGCATTTCATAATTATCTTTACTGATAAGCCCGAGGCCGTAGCCTTTTTCCATAAGGCGAAGGTCTGCGTTATCCTGTCTTAAAAGCAGTCTGTATTCAGCCCTTGAGGTAAACATCCTGTACGGTTCATTTGTCCCTTTGGTCACTAAATCATCAATCAGGACGCCGATATAAGCCTCGTGCCTGCCGGGTATAAACGGCTCTCTGGCTTTAATCTTCAGCGCCGCATTTATCCCTGCGATAAGCCCCTGAGCAGCAGCCTCTTCATAGCCCGAGGTCCCGTTAATCTGGCCTGCAAGGAAAAGTCCGCCTATGAGTTTTGTCTCCAGGGTGGGGTTAAGCTGTGTCGGATATACAAAATCATATTCAATCGCATAGCCCGGTTTTTTAATCTCAGCCTTTTCAAGTCCTTTTATGCTTCTTACCAGCTTGAGCTGAACTTCGCGGGGCAGGCTCGTTGAAATTCCGTTTGCATAATATTCATCCGAGTCAATTCCTTCGGGCTCAAGAAATATCTGGTGCCTCAGCTTATCCCTGAATTTTACAACCTTATCCTCTATTGACGGGCAGTACCGGGGACCGATGCCTTTTATTATGCCGCTGTAAAGGGGCGAATGCTTAAGGTTATCAAGTATTATTTTGTGCGTAATCTCATTCGTATAAGTAATGTAGCAGGGCATCTGCGGATTAGGTATCTCTTTTGTAAATAATGACATCGGAGGCGGCGGAACATCACCCTCCTGAAGGCCCATTACTGAGAAATCAATGCTGTTTGCGGCAAGCCTCGGCGGGGTTCCGGTCTTAAGGCGCCCTATTTTAAAGCCGATATTCCTAAGGCTTTGCGGCAGCTCTATGGAAGGCGGCTCCCCCGCCCTTCCTGCCGGAAAGTTTTCCATGCCGATATGAATCAGTCCGTTTAAAAACGTGCCGGTGGCGACAACTACAGCTTTTGCCCTGTAAATCCGTCCACCCTCTCTCCCGAAGTATCGGGGAGAGGGCTGGGGTGAGGGGGGTGCTGTTATTATGCCACAGACTTTGTATCCGTCAATCAATATTTCCTCAATGCCTTCTTCTTTTATATCAAGGCCATTCTGCGACTCAAGGGCTTCCCGCATGTATTTTCTGTAAAGCGCCCTGTCAGCCTGCACCCTCGTGGCCCAGACCGCAGGACCTTTGCTTTTATTCAGGACTTTGAATTGTATGCCTGCCTTATCCGTGACCTTTGCCATTTCGCCGCCGAGCGCATCTATTTCTTTTACAAGATGGCTTTTGGCAAGCCCGCCGATTGCAGGATTGCAGGACATCTGGCCTATGGTTTCAAGGTTTGCGGTGAAGATGCATGCGGTCAATCCCATGCGCGCGGATGCAAGCGCGGCTTCGCATCCTGCATGCCCTGCGCCGATAATGATAATGTCGTAACCGGTGTTTTGGTTCATAGTTAAGATACACCACCACGCCTCTCTTAATAGAGAAGGAGGTGCGCAACGGTATATATATTCTCAAAACTTTAAGAATGCAACAATGATTGTTATCCGTCATGCTGCAAAAAGTTTTAAGTTCTTGCCTGGAACTATTTGTTAAAAGGCAGCATGACTTTAAGGTGTTGCCTTAAAGTTTTTCAAACACATATGCCGTTGCGCTTTATTTGCAACATAACCTCTCAACTAAATATTATGAGTTATCTATGCGAGAGTTTGCAATTAGGCAGGCTGCAAGGCTGAAGGGCGGATTTTTTACGGATGAAGGCTGAATATCTCATCAAAAGTGTCAGCGAGCTGCATAAATGCATTTAATACCTTTGGGTCAAAATGCTTAGGCATTGTCTTTCCATCGCCTTCAGTGATTATTTTAAAAGTTTTCTCGTGGCTGAAGGGCGGTTTGTATGGTCGTTCACTTCTCAGCGCATCGTACTGGTCGCAGATTATAACTATCCTGCCCTCAAGCGGTATTGTTTCGCCTTTTAATCCATTCGGGTATCCTGTGCCGTCCCATTTTTCATGATGGTTTAGAGCAATTGATGCAGACATCTGAATATCTGTATATGATGAATCTGCAAGTATCCTTTTACCAATAACAGTATGGGTTTTCATAATCTCAAATTCTTCTGCTGTGAGCGCTGCCGGCTTGAGGAGTATGTAGTCAGGGATTCCAATCTTTCCTATGTCATGCATCTGGCTTGCAAATGTTACTGTTTCAATAAAGTTCATGGGCAAGTCCAGAGCTTCGGCAATTTTGTTTGCATACAGGCCGATTCTTGAGATATGAGTGCCTGTTGCAGTATCCCTGAACTCAGCGACTGATGTAAGACGCTGAATCAGCTCCCTGCTTACATCTCTGACCAGTGTCAGAGCATTTGCTAATTCTTGTGTCCTGTGCCGGACAGTGTTTTCAAGCAATTGCCTGTAATTTTTTTCTGAATATACGAGACTGCTGTACCTGATTGCTTTTTCAATTGAGTGTAAAAGATACTCCGGATTGAACGGTTTCACTATAAAATCAAATGCATCATATTTTATACCGCTGACTGCCGTATCCAGTTCTGCATATGCGGTCATGAGGATTACAGGTGCGTCCGCATTTATAATGTGAAGACGTCTGAGGAGTTCAATCCCTGAAAGGCCGGGCATTTTAATATCCGTCAGCACGACATCAATTTTGCCTGCCTGGAATTTTTCTATTGCATCTGCGGCATTGCTGGATGAGACGACCGAATAGCTATATGTCTTTAATAAGACTGAAATAGAATCAAGCACAAGGGCATCGTCATCAACAACAAGAACAACTCCTTTATTTTTATGCTCCATTGCCAAGCACCGCTATAATTCTTTTTAAAAGCATTGTCGGCGAGACGGGTTTTGAGATAAAATTTAGTCCTTGTTCAAGCACTCCGTATTTGCCTATAAAGTCGGCAGGGTAGCCGCTTATGAACAGCACTTTTATGTCAGGCTGTATTTTTTTGATTTTGTCATAAGCCTCTTTGCCTCCCATTTTCGGCATGATTACATCAAAAAGAAGAAGGTCAATATCCTTGTTTGCTATAAATTTATTTACTGCATCTGTCCCGTCAATCGCCTCTATGACATTATATCCGGCGTCTTCAAGCATTTGTCTCGTGAGTTTTCTTAACTCGTCTTCATCCTCTGCAAAGAGGATTGTTCCTGTTGTCCCTGCCAATTCAGGCGGCTTGATTTGTTGTATTTCTTTAGTTACCGCCTTGATTACAGGCAGATATATGTTGAATGTTGTGCCTTTGCCGGGCTCGCTTTGACATGTGATATATCCCTTATGCTGTTTAATTATCCCGTACACTATGGCAAGGCCGAGTCCTGTGCCTTTTCCAAACTCTTTGGTTGTAAAGAAAGGCTCAAATATCCTGTCCTTTGTTTTTTCATCCATGCCTGCGCCAGTGTCTGAAACATAGATTTGAATATACCTGCCTTCTTCACCATAACCATGCGCTATTGTAAAATCACTTGTAAGTTCTGCCGGCTCTGTTTTAATGGTCAGAGTCCCGCCTTCGGGCATTGCATCCCTTGCATTCGTACAGAGGTTCAGAAGCACCTGCTCTATCTGGACAATATCCGCGGTTACAGTTAAATCCTCTTTTAATTCTATTTTCAGTTCAATATCTTCTCCGATAACCCTTGATAAAAGTTTTTCAATGCTTTTAATTAATTCTGTTGATCTTAACAGGCTCAGGGTTGCTTATCTGTTTTCTGCTGAATGCAAGAAGACTCTGTACCAGATTTGTCGCCTTCTCAGAAGAGGAAAGCACCTGGTCAATTGAAATCCTTAAGGGGTCATCCGGTCCTACCTTCATTTTCATTATGCTTGCATAACCTATTATGGCTGTGATGATATTATTAAAGTCATGCGCAATGCCTCCTGCGAGCTGTCCGATGGCCTCCATTTTTTGCGACTGGCGGAGCTGGTTTTCAAGTTTTCTCCGTTATGTAATATCCCTGACAACGTGTATTAACCCGATTAAATTATTATTACTGTCAAATCTGGGGATAGCCCTTATTTCAATGAACTTGTTCAGGTGCGGTTCAAATATTTCTGAGATTGCCGATTTGCCGGTTTTAAGGGTCTGACAGCTCGGACACCCCTCAGGCGGGCATTCTGTGCCGTGATAATATTTATAACATTTAGCTTTTTTACCGGGTAAAATAGGCAAACCTAATATTTTTTCCGCCGCCTTGTTGGCATGGATAATATTAAAATCCTTGTCATGGACTGTAATCATGTCGGTTATGATGTTAAAGGTATCTTCCCAGTCGTGCTGTATCTGGAAAATCTGCTCTTCCATTTTTTTGCGCTCTGTGGTGTCCCGTGTTATCGCAAGAACTGCAATGATTTCGCCTTCGGCGCTGCGGAAAGGCACTGCATGGGTATCAAGCCATCGTTGAGTGCCTTTAAGACCGGTTATTTTAAATTCAAGGCTCCTGGAATCCCCTTTGAAAACATCTTCTATTAGTTGCTTGAATTGTTCGCAGAACTCGGGATCCATAATGCCGTAAACACTCTTCCCGCGCACCTGCTCAATGGAATCTGCCTCTATCATACAAAGTCCCGCAGGATTCATTTCCATTAAGGTGCCGTCTGCAGCAACCAATTTGACGCATTCCGGCTCTGTCTCTATTATTGCCTTGAGCTTGCCTTCGCTCTTTTTTAATTCTTCTTCAATGCGCTTGCGGTCTGTTCTCTGGCGTTTTATTTCAACGCCTGAAAAAAATTCTCCGCGCATGATTCGTTCACAAAATGACTTGAACTCATCCTTTTTATCTTCGGGGACAATGGGATTGAATTTTCCGATCACTTCTCTTTCGCTCCAGCCGAATATGCGCTCTGCGGCAGGACTCCACATAATAACCTTTTGCTCGGGGTTCAGAACTATAATCGCTACAGGAGACGCCTGAAATATTGATTGCAGGGTTTGAGTTGTTTTCTCAAGGGTCTTCACAGCTTTTTTGTATTTATACACCAGGACACTGGTGTAAACCACAGAAGTGATAAGGATAAGAGCCATGAGACGCGTAGAGATTTCATGGACAGACGGGGAAAATACGAGGGAGGTTATAGTGCCTTCATGATAAAAAACGGCATCAATGACAGAGTCGGCAACCCAGTAGAATGCACTTAACCCGACGCCGAGCCAGAGAGCCCCTTTTTTTCTTCTAAGCATGGTTTTCGGAGGTTTTTAAAATAGTTAAGTTATATTGTTTACCAAAATTGAATTATTGTCAATCTGAAAGTAGCGGGCAGATTCCGGCTGAGTTTAAAATTTCTTGACAATTATTGTAACATATGATACATTAGTATCAAATGATACACAAAACATCACGCAGGGGGAATGCAGTACAGCAGGGCTGGCTTTTATTCTTTTACAGCGTCCCTTCAAAACCTGTGAATTTAAGGATGAAGGTCTGGAGGAGGCTTGCAAAGGCAGGGGCGGCGCCGCTGAAAGGCTCTGTTTATATACTTCCTTATAATGAGGAGCACCTTGAGTTTTGCCAGTGGCTTGTATCGGAGATTAATTCAATGAATGGAGAAGGGGCGTTTGTAAGGACAGACAGGGTTGAGACAATAGACACAGAGGGGATAATGGACCTCTTTGCAAATCTGAGGGGGAAGGATTACAAAACAATTGACAGGGGATTGGATGAGTTTGAAAGGAAGTTAAACAGCATAAAGAAAGGAACAGGCATTCAGAGCATCAAAAAACTGCCGGAGCAGTTTAATAAACTTAGAAGGACTTTTGAAGAAATGAGGAAAATAGACTTCTTCACATCAAAGGCAGGAACTGCATTAAAAAGAAGGCTGGATGCATTGCAGTCTGACATGAAGGGTATAACCAAAACTGACATCAGGCAGGCCGCTGCGGTGGTTTCCCGCAGTATTGAAGATTATCAGGGAAAGACATGGGTTACGCGGGAAAGACCCTTTGTTGACAGGATGGCCTCGGCATGGCTGATTAAAAAATTCATAGACAAAAAGGCGGCCTTCAGATTTATCAAGGAAAAGGATATTACAGCGATGGATAAAAATTCCATTGCATTTGATATAAGAGGAGGAATGTTCACCCATGCAGGAGATATGTGTACATTTGAGGCGCTGGTTAAATCATTCGGTTTTAAAGATAAAACGATTAAAAAAATCGCCGCAGTAGTCCATGAGCTTGACATTAAAGACGAAAAGTATAAAAACCTGGAGGCAAGGGGAATTGAAGACATCCTTGCCGGGATAAGGAAAAGCTCAAAGAATGATGCGGAAATGATTGAGAGGGGGATAAATGTGTTTGAGATGCTTTATGCGTCAAAAAGCTGATTGATGCCTGGTTGTTGTGTCATTGCCCGGCTTGACCGGGCAATCCAGAGAGATAAGAAAAGACTGGATTCCGCATCAAGTGCGGAATGACAAACTTCTGCAGTATGGCATGTTCAGATGTGTTGCACTAAGGCTTTCTCAGGCATTTATGCCCGATGTTAAAGCTGTTAAATGGGTAGCGAGCGTATTCCCAGTGGTCTTGCCACGGGGAAGATTAAAATGTTGTTTAAAAAAAGGAGGCTGATATGCCGTCAATTGAAGCGCATGTAAAAACAAGTCTTGAGAGGACAGGCAAGGAGTATAAGGATGTTCATGAATGGGTAGACAAGGATGAGGCAAAAAAGGTTGAACGCCACGACATTACAAAAATGCCTCAAAATGCCCGTGAAATTGAGCTTAAATGGGGCAAGGAGGCGGCAGGCGAGTTTGTTCAGCATGTTCATGACGATGTTAAGAAAAGGATTGCTGATACGCTTGCATATTTCGGGGTTAAATAAGCATAAAACACATGATGGGACTATTTTTGAGCGGGTTCTTTTGCCGATAGTCTATTTCTATCATTTAAAAAATCATGAGGCAAAAGCCTCTCCCGAAACATCGGGACGATACATCGGGACGATACATCGGGACGAGAATGAGCAAGAAAACAGTCCCATCATGTGAGCACTTAATATATCAACGGTCACCGGAATCTTGTTTAAACTGCCTTCCGGGGCGCTGTCTGATGTAATCGGGCGAAAAAAGACAATGCTGAGCGGCATCCTGATTTTCGCCTTTATGCCGTTTGCTTATCTTTTTGTGAAGGATTATTCCATGCTGGCTGCAGTAAGGTTTATACACGGGCTTGCAACCGCAATATACGGGCCTGTGTCCATGGCCGTTGTCGCAGATACCGCAGGGGCAAAAAAAGGCGAGATGCTGTCATGGTTTTCCTCCATTACAATCATTGGAAATCTGCTTGGAGCGCCTGTAGGCGGTTTCATTCTTCACAGCCTCCCGGGCGCAGTTAACCCGTCACTCGCTGATTTTCACAGGGCGTATATTGTAAGCGGTTTTGCGGGTCTGATGTCATTAATCCTGGCCCTTAGATTATTAAAGAACGGGGAGCCTATAAGAAAAGGCAAAGGGCTGAAAGAATCTTTTAGTAATTTTATATCAGGGATAAAGGAAGTGATAAGCGACAGGAGGATTGTAATTACGTCAAACATGGAAGGCGTGCAGAATATGACAGTCGGGGCCTTGGAGGCTTTTCTTCCAATCTATGCAGTAACGGCTGCGGGGCTTAATGAGTTTCAGGCAGGACTTCTATGGGGCATACAGGTGCTTGTAACGATATTATCCAAGCCTGTTATGGGGAAAATATCTGACAGATACGGGAGAAAATCCATAATAATTGCAGGGATGGTTTTATGCGCGGTGTCTTTTGGAATGATACCGCTTTTTAAAAGTTTTTATCCGCTTATGATTGCGGCAGTATTCTTTGGTTTTGGCGAGGCGTTTGTGACCTCATCCTCTGCCGCGCTTGTTGCCGATATATGCAAGGAAAAACATTTTGGCGCCGCGATGGGGACCTTCGGGACGATATTTGACATCGGTCATGCCGCAGGTCCCATACTTGCGGGGTTTTTAATTGCAAGCCTTAATTATGTTTATGCCTTCTGGATTATGAGCGGGATACTGATTTTTTCTCTTCCTGTTTTTATATTCGGCGTTAAGGAATAATTGCATTCAGCTTTTAACTCTTAACTTCCTTTGGTTTTCCCACCCGCAGGTATTCTATTCCGCCGATCAGGCTGATTAAGCACATGATTGCAAACAGAAGGAGCGAAAGGCTTAATGCATCCTCCTTTGCAACCCCGATGCTTCCAAAGAGTATGACAAAGCCCGCCTCCCTGACGCCCGAGCCTCCAAAGACAGAAATCGGGATGGCTGCCGCAACATTAATAATAGGCACGAAAATGAAAAAATAAATAATCGGCAGGTTAAGATTAATTGAAAAAGAGAGTATATAAACGCTGGTGATTCCGATTATCTGAATGATAAATCCGTAAAGCAGTCCCATGTAAATTATCTTTTTCTCTTTCTTGTATTCCATAAGGGGAGTGTAAAATGAATTCAGCGCCTTTATCTTTCCCCAGTTTATGGT
>JACQZD010000066.1 GCA_016207865.1 Nitrospirota bacterium | reverse complement strand
CCCTACAGCGCACTTTGTCTTTGCAAGGAGCGCCTTGCATGCATTTACCGGCCCGAGACCCATATATGCCGGGTCCAGAGCGGCTGTTGCCGATGACATAATCCTGAAGGCCCACGGCGGCTTAAGCTCATCCATCTTTCTTTTGGACACAACAAGGACTGCCGCTGCCCCGTCATTTATCCCCGATGCATTCCCCGCAGTCACCGAGCCATATTTCTTGAAAGCCGGAGGCAGCTTGGCGAGTATCTCGGAGGTAGTGCCGAAACGCGGGTGCTCGTCGGTATCAAACACCTTATCTTCGCCTTTGGGCTGTTTTATTCTTACCGGCACTATCTCGTCTTTGAACTTCCCTTCTTTTATGGACTTCTCGGTCTTGGTCTGGGAAGCGGCGGCAAATTCATCCTGCTCCTTACGGCTGATGTGAAATTTCTCGGCTATGTTTTCCGCTGTTTCCCCCATATGATAGTCATAGAACTTGTCCCATAACGCGTCGTTCAGCACCGTATCAATGACTTCTCCGTGCCCTAATCGCTGTCCCCATCTCAACGACTTCAGGAGATACGGGGCGCTTGTCATATGCTCCATCCCGCCTGCAATAATTAAATCCGCATCGCCGGCTGCTACCGCGTAACCGGCAAGTACCACTGCCTTCATTCCTGAACCGCAGACCTTGTTGACCGTATACGCCGGGACATCTTCAAGGAGCCCGGCCTTAAGCGCCGCCTGCCTTGCCGAATTCTGGCCCAGTCCCGCCTGAATGACATTCCCCACGATTACTTCCTGAACGTCTTTTTTCTCAGCGCGGGACCGGTTCATCACTTCTTTAATAACGGCTGCCCCGATATCGATGGTATTAAGGGACGCAAGCGCGCCGTTAAATTTCCCTATGGCCGTCCTGGCCCCGGCGATAATATATGCCTCCATAAGACCTCCTCCTGTATGTTAAACTCTCATCCCTCCGTCAACCTCAAGGACCCTGCCGGTAAAAAAATCATTTTTAATGATAAACTGCACGGCCTGTGAAATTTCATCCCGCTCACCCAGTCTGCCGACAGGGATGTTCTGAATTATCTTGTCCAGCACATCCTGCCTGATCATTGCGCACATTTCCGTATTTATATAGCCCGGCGCGATTGCGCCGACCCTTATCCCGAATTTTGAAAGCTCCTTGGACCATATGACAGTCATGGCATCAACGGCGGCCTTGGCAGCCGAATAATTTGTCTGTCCGATGTTCCCCCAACGGCTTATGGATGAGATATTTATTATGACGCCCTTCACTCCGTGTTTGATCATATGGTAGGCCGCTTCCCTGCCGAACAGGAACACCCCCGTAAGATTGACGTCTATCACTTTTTGCCAGTTCGAAAAAGGGAATTTTGTTAAATCATCGCCCTTTTTCTTGACCAAAAGCGCGTCGGCCGTTATGCCCGCATTGTTGATTATCACGTCAGGTGAGCCGTAGTCGCTTACGTAACCTTCAAAGAAAGCTTCTACTTCTTTTTCACTGCCGACATTTACAATGCTGCCGGGTATCCCCGCCTCTTTTTCCAGGCTGTCAAGATGCTCCTTGTGCAGATTCAAAACATAGGGCAGTGCGCCGAGTTTTTTTAAATCAAGGGCATATTGCCGACCCAGTCCCCGCGCCCCCCCGGTGATTATTACTTTTTTGCCGGAAATCTCCATATCAATACCTCCGTTCTAAAATCGTAAGATAAAAATACCAGGCAATAGGCTATGGGCTATAGGCAATAAGACAAAGAAAAGACGGAGTGCTATGGTTTTTTTCCTATAGCCTATCGCCTGTTGTTGTTCAACTCCAATTATCTCACAACAAAAGCGCATGTCAAGATCAGTTTTTTTCTGAAATTTTTTTGTTATTTTGATTAAAATAAAACTGCGTGTTACAAAAGGAGGAAAGATATTATGAATATGCTGGATCTGATTGACGAGAAAACCGATGACGGCGGCTATGACGACAGCGGAAACATGTTTGTCCCTGAAACGATCAATGAAATGACCCCGGCGGGTATCAAAAGAATAATAGAGTAGGCGATTACAACCCTTTTCTACCTTTTAGATAGATGGTCTTAGGCTTATCTCCTAACAGCAGCATCTCTTCTTTCTTAAATCCGGCATGCTCCACAAGATTGACAAGCCCGTCAGGCGAGAAGTTCCTTATACCCCATGCCTGCGGCAAACCAAATTTGATGAAATATCTCAGACCCAATTCCATCGCCTCAAACCAGTTCATTCCATAATCAGTGTAGGACACGACAATCAGCAGCCCTCCCTTTTTCAGGATACGGCAGCTCTCTTCAAGGGCCCTGACCGGGTTTTCAATAACATGGGCCACATTCGCCATAAATACCGTATCAAAACTTTCCGGCTGAAACGGCATATCTTCACAATCTATTTTCTGAATTGTTATGTTCCTGAATTCCCTGAGCCGGTTTCCCGCGATTTTGAGCATCTCCTCAGAAAGGTCTGATGCGATGACATGTACTGAATTGTGGGCAATTGCCCCTGTAAAATATCCGGTCCCGCATCCTGATTCTATTACTTTTCCCAAATTACGCTCCCCGGATAATTTTCTGAAAATTTCTCCGCGAAGTTTCCTGCCGACAACGTATTCTGCATACTCATCGTAACTGGCTGCGAAGCGGCTCCAGTAATTTTCCTTTCTGCTCATCAGCATAACTTAAGCAAAGCTTAGCACAGCGATCTGAAATTGCAATCAACTACATGCCCCCTCCCTTGACGGGAGGGGGTGAGGGGGAGGGTGAAAGGAAACTTCATTCATAATATTCCGGTTGAACTTAAGCGGAAAAAAATGTATGCTTTTTGAAAAGGAGGATATTTGGAGAGATGCGAATAGGTTTCATCGGTCTCGGCAAAATGGGAATGAATATGATTGAGCGCCTGCTTAACAGCGGGTTTGAGATAATCTCGTACGCGCGCACTTCTGAATCAGTAAGAAAGTCAGAAGGGAAAGGCGCGACCGGGGCCGGATCTCTTGAGGAGCTCGTAAACAGATTGACGGGCCCCCGCATAATCTGGCTCATGGTCCCTGCAGGCAGCGCGACTGAAGAGACATTAATGAAGCTCGCTCTTATACTGAAAGAGGGCGATATCGTAATAGACGGCGGAAATTCTTTTTACAGGGATTCAATGCGCAGGGCGGAGGAACTCAGAAAAAGAGGGATATCTTTTCTTGACGCCGGCACCAGCGGAGGCATATGGGGCCTGCAAAGAGGCTACTGCTTGATGGTAGGCGGGGACAGGGATGTCTTTGAGGCCGCTCAACCGGTTTTCAGGGCGCTTGCGCCTGAGGACGGCTTTGCGCATGTCGGCCCTTCGGGATCAGGTCATTATGTGAAGATGATTCATAATGGAAT
>JACQZD010000144.1 GCA_016207865.1 Nitrospirota bacterium | reverse complement strand
TGGACTGCTCGATTTCTTAAATTGCTGCATTGGTACAATATTTGAGAAAAAAAGAAGCGCCAATAAATATTATGCTGCTATTAACTAATAAATTTCGGCGTAATTTCAGTTTGGGCAACAGCCCGTCAAGACCTGACCCCATTTCTCTAAAGGAAAGAGATAGCTCAAAAGGCCATATAGACAGGACGAGCGGACAACTTTTTTTATTGACTTAATCTCTTATTATACTTATAGTTAAGCGTATATTTTGTTAAAAAATAAAAAAGACACTTGACAAAAAATTAACATAATGTTAACTTTTAAATGAGTTCAAAATATTATTCAAAGTCTGAAGCAACACGTTTAATTAAAACATTTGCACGAAATAGCAGCATAAGAAATACAAAGCATGCTAAAGAGAGAATGAAAGAACGTTCCATCGACATGCATGATATTCTAAGTGTCTTCAGGAATGGCAGTGTTTTAGACGAGCCCCGGTTAGATATAAAAACAAATCTGTGGAAATATAATATTATTGGCAATGGTATAGACTGTAACAGGTTAACGGTTACGGTTGTTATTAACGCTATAGATAAATGTATAACAATAATTACCGTTTTTTAAGGGAAAAACATGAAATGTCCTCTTTGTAATAAAAAAATGGCGTCTAAAAAAGAAAAATATCATTACACTGAATCAGGATTGGATAATGTATTTCTTTATACGCGTATATATAAATGCGAATGTGGAGAGACTATTGTGGATATTCCAAACATTTATGGACTTAATGAATTAATAGCACAAATTATAGTCAAAAAGTCTGCTATGTTAAAAGGCAAAGAAATCAGATTTATACGAAAACAATTACATTTAAAAGCAACCGAATTCGCAAGTAGACTTGGGGTAGATAAGGTTACAGTTTCAAGGTGGGAAAATGATGAAGAAAAAATTGGTGTGGCTAATGATAGATTAATCCGTATGATATATACACAAATATGCCAGGAAAAATGCAAAAAAGTTTTTAATATTATAGACATGATACAATCTATCAATCCAGTCGTTAAAAAAATAAATATAGTAATTCCCCAAAAAGATATGAAAGAGGCCATTCCCTGTTTTATATGAAATAATGTCCCTCAGTTAATCCCCCCCCCATTTTTATTAGTAATAAGTTTTTTAAAATATTTTGAAAATCCAGAAAATTATTGAGTGATGTTTGAAGACCTGCCCACAATTTGTTGTGTTAGCCCCCTTATTAAACGGGCGCTGTCCCTATTTTCTTATTTTCTTCAAGCTGCTTCAGTCTGCGAAGCTCTGACGGCCCAAGTCCACCGTATTTTTTCTTCCAGTTGTAGAAGGTCTGTTCCGAGATCCCCAGCTTACGTACGACCTCCTGCACTGACGTTCCTGTCTCTGCCTGTTTCAGCGCAAAGGCAATCTGCTCCTCAGTAAACTTTGTCTTTTTCATGGCAAAATCTCCTCCTTCAGATAGTTAATTTTGCCAGAAATCTACATTTTTAAGTTGCACGGTTTATTGGGAGAAGGTCAGTGCCGAAGGCGGGATTTGAACCCGCACGGAATTGCTCCCACCAGACCCTGAACCTGGCGCGTCTGCCAGTTCCGCCACTTCGGCTATCCAAAAAAACAGTTATAAGTTGCATTGTCATACGAGATTGCTTCGTCATTTTATTCCTCGCAATGACACTTTACTTAATGCGTTTGTATTAGTTAAAAGACGACTTAGAATTAATTTCTGACGACAGGAATTAAAAACGGATTATCTCCGTCTATTGCCGCAAGCTTCATTGTCATTACCTGATAGATAAAGACGCTTGAGCCGAGATTTTTCTGTGTCTTGCCCTTAATCTCCCAGGTCCCCTGCCAGTTAAGAGTAACCATTACGGAGGAATCGGTTATTCTTACCATACGGGTGGTAAATTCCAGACCGGCATTTTCAAATAAAAGCTCCTTCTTGATTTCATCCGCAAATTCAGGGAAAAGATATTCCCTGAGCGCATCTATGTCCTTCTGCTCGTATGCTGTTTTAATGGCGTTTGTTATGCGGATGACTTCCTGCGCTGTCTGGGAATCGGCAGAGGGCTTTACCTTGTCATTCCCGCCGCAGCCATAAGCCGTAAGAAAAATAATAATTAAAAGAAAATAGATTTTTTTCATAAAAGGCGACCTCCAGAATAATGATTTTACATTATTAGAAAGACTTTCTCAATCTCAGCTACTTCCTCTTAAACATTTTCCTCAGCTCATCAAGCGTGAAAAAAATCCTTGTAGGCCTTCCGTGAGGGCATTTATCAGGCGACTCTGTTTTATCAAGGTCTGAAAGAAGTTTTGATAATTCCATCTCGTTCAGGGGTTCGCTTCCCCTTACGGACTTGTGGCAGGCAAGCCTTGCCGCTATGCCGTGCGCGAGCCTGTCTTGCTGAGGCGCGCCCTTTACGCCGGTCCCTTCCTCTTCAATTATGCCTGATGCAATATCTAAAAGCAGTCCTTTGAGGTCTGCTTTTCCAAGCTCACGGGGGATTGTCTTGATAATTACATCATGCCCTCCGAATTCCTCAACAACAAGTCCGAAGTCATTCAGAAGGCTTTTATGATTCATGATGATATTAAATTCCCTCGGAGGCAGTTCCACCCTTACGGGAAGAAACAGGTTTTCTGTTTCTATGGCGGTCTTTTTTAAATATTTTTCATAAAGGACCCTTTCATGCGCCGCATGCTGGTCAATAACGGTAAACCCGTTGCCGGAGATTGCCGCGATGAAACATTCTCCGATATGAAGATATCTGTGACGGGCAAAGTCTCCTTCGGCAAAAAAACCCGGCTGAAAATCCTCTGCACGCTGTTCCTGAACAACAAACGGATTATAAAAGCCGCTTCCTGATGGTCTTAGGTATGTAAATCCCGGCACTGAGGCATTGCTTACCCCTTTGTCCTGCGCGCCGGACACGGCCCCGCCTCTGAGTGCGTCGTATACTGCGGACTCCACTAATCTGTGGATTTCCTCAGGCGTTTCAAATCTGACCTCGCGCTTTGCAGGATGGACATTTACATCCACTTTCTGAGGGTCAATGTCGAGAAACAGGAAAAACGCAGGATGCCTGTCTTTTGGAATCAGCCCGCTGTAAGCGGCATAGGCCGCATGATTTACAGTCGGATTTTTTACTGCTCGCCTGTTGACAAATATGTACTGGTAGCTTTTGCCCGCCCTTGTAAAATCAAGAGATGACAGGAAGCCGTATAATTTCATGTGTCCGGCGTCTTTTTTTACCTCAAACAGGAAGCCGTATAGTTTCATGTGTCCGGCGTCTTTTTTTACCTTAATAAATTCGCCTGATAACTCTTCGCCGTAAAGCTGGATGAACCTTTCCTTAAGGCTTTTTACGGCATGCACATTGATAATATCGCTGTTATTATGTTTAAGGGTAAACGCAGTTTTAAAACACGGGAATGCCTTTTGGAGGACTGTGTCAATAATGTGTGAAAGCTCTGTGGGGATGGTCTTTAAAAATTTTCTCCTTGCCGGGACGTTGTAAAAGATATCCCTTACCTCAACGGAAGTTCCTGCAAACGGAGGCGCCTCCGTGATATTTTTCTCCTTTCCTCCGCTGATTTCTATCTTTGTGCCGGCGCCGGAATTTACTGCTGAGGTTATAAGCGTAAGTTTAGAAACAGATGCGATTGAGGGCAGGGCCTCGCCCCTGAAACCGAGCGTTGATATATTGAAAAGGTCGTCGTCGGATTTAATTTTGCTTGTGGCATGGCGTTCAAGGCACAGCAGGGCGTCTTCTCTGCTCATGCCTGCGCCGTCATCAGATACCTTTATGAGTTTTTTGCCTCCGTGAAGGGCTTCTACGATGATTTTCTTTGCGCCTGCATCTATGGAGTTGTCAATCAGTTCCCTGACTACAGAGGCAGGGCGCTCTATGATTTCGCCCGCGGCGATTTTGTTTATTAGCAAATCAGGCAGAATGGCAATCTTAGGCATGACTAATTATATTACAACAAGGCGGCAATAGAAAAGAGAGAGAACGCCTAAAATATCTGGAGGGAAAAATTAGGGCGTGGAGCCTGTCTGAAAACTCAGTATTTGTCATCCTCCGGCTTGACCGGGGGATCCAGACGTCGTCCTCCGATTTAGTCGGGGGAACCAGAACCTTAAAAAGGTCTGGATTCCCGCCTACGCGGGAATGACAACTATATGGAAATTTGAAACTTGATTTTTGTAACCATTCAGTTATGGGTGGTAATGTGAGAATTGTAGTAAATAAATAGCAGCAAAGTTCGCCTACCACTACTTAGATCTTATTTGACTTT
>JACQZD010000143.1 GCA_016207865.1 Nitrospirota bacterium | reverse complement strand
TGCGCCGGAGTTTATGGCGTCCCGAAGGGCATCTTTAAATTCGCTGAGGGTGATAATTTCGTCATCCACAATTGCCACTATGCGCTCAACAACTTCCGCGTTGACGGCAGTGACAAGTGACAAGTGACAAGTGACAAGTAAAAACATCAAAAATATTTTCCTTATCTTATAACTCACAACTTTTAACTTATAACTGTTTTTAAAAGGCATGTCCGAGGCTGAAATGCAGTTCTCCACTGCTTTCACCTTCCTCCTTGTTTAATTTCTGACCATAATCAAGCCTAAATGGTCCTACAGGGGTATTATATCTCAGACCTAAGCCTGCGGTGTATTTTAATTCAAAGTTTATATCATTGGTGTCTATCCAGACATTCCCGCCGTCAACGAATGCAACTATCCCCAGTCCCTTTCCAATGGAGGCCCGCAATTCCGCATTTCCCAGCGCAAAGGCATTACCGCCGGTCGGGGCGTCATCGGCGCCTTTAGGCCCGAGCGTATCCTGGTTATACCCTCTCACAGTGGTTCTGCCTCCAAGGAAAAATCTTTCTATCAAAGGAAGGTCTGATGTTTCACCCATGCCGTAAGCTCCGCCTCCCCTCAGCGAGCAGGCCAATACAAGTCCTCTTTTTATCTTTAAAAACCATGCCCCTTGAAGGGTTGCTTTGATAAATTCCGTTTCCGACAGTAATGTCTTTGAGGCAAGCTTAAGGACAATTCCTTTAAGAGAGCCCGAGGAAGGGTCAAACGGATTGTCCCTTGTGTCGTAGAATAATGCAGGTGAAATACTGCTTATGCCGAGGGTCCCTGTGTCATCTTTGCTTAAAATTACACCCGGCTTGACATTATGCGTGTTCACTATTGAATACTCGTAGTTGAGAGTGGCCCTTAACTGTTCGGTTAATTCCCTGTCAACGCCTGCAAGCAGAGATGTTCTGTCAATTTCATATTTTGTCTCTCTGGTATCAATGTTTATGGACCGTTTGTTTTCATTTGTGAGGGAGAGCTTTAACGGGAGCTGTGGTTTGTTAAAAAACCATGGTTCCTTAAAACTCAGGATGTATCTTCTTTCCAACGAGTTTAATTCTGTCCTGAATACTGCCTGCCTGTTATATCCGCCTAAATTGCGGTAGCTCAGATCCAGAAACCCCCTAAAACCCTCGTAGTCGCCGTAACCGAGACCGACATCCACAGCGCCGGCATTTCCTTCCTTTACGGTGACAAAAATATCTTTTGTATTTGCAGCCTCACCGCCTGCTACTGCGAGCGTTTCAACGGTTACCTCTGAAAAAAGTCCGAGCCTGTAAAGCTGCTGTTTTGCCCTTAAAAGTTTTTCATGGTCGTAGGGGTCGCCTTCGTTAATATCAAATTCCCTTTTAATTATTTTATCCTTGGTTTTTTTATTGCCTCGTATAATAAGCTTTCCTATGGTTGAAGGCCTGCCCTCATTTATTCTAAAGATTATTAATGCCCTGCCGTTTTCAGTTGCAGTTTCAGCTTC
Organism: Nitrospirota bacterium; assembly: GCA_016207865.1. Lineage (GTDB taxonomy): Bacteria > Nitrospirota > Thermodesulfovibrionia > UBA6902 > DSMQ01 > JACRGX01. Next base: position 2,350 of record JACQZD010000143.1, on the reverse strand, counting down.
AACACGTGTATCGGCATAACCAAGATGATTATAAAGGGATAAAATTCTATACCGTGCGTCTTCAATCTCAAGCGCATTATAAGGGGCTGATTCTTTCAGACGGACGGCTTTCATTATTTTGTCAATTCCAACAGCAGGGGCGCCTGTAATGTTTATTTTTTCAATTTTCGTCTGGATTCCTTCATGCACTGCAAACGTAACTGTAAGTTCATCAATATCTCCAGGGAAGTCCTTTCGCGTTTCCTTAATCTCTGAATCAAGGTAACCGAGCCCGTTGTAAAAACTTATTATGGATTCTGCGCTGCTGTCTATCAGCGACTCATCAAAAGGCTGCTCCCTCTGAAGCGGTATGATTGTTTCTATGTTTTTTGCAGGGATGGTGATGCCTTCAAATTTTATGTCCTTAAGAATGACTTTTTTACCCTCAAAAACAAAAAAAGCAATTTTTATCAGATCATCTGTTGTTTCAATGCCGCCTGCCACTACTACATGATTGTATCCTTTTTGCCAGTAGAGCCGCTTAATGATATTTGTGGCGTCTTCCACCAGTTTGTCAGTCACCTCTTCGTCTTCCATAAAGGGCAATTCCTTCAAAAGTTCTTTTGCTCCAATAACCGTATTCCCTCTGAATGTGATTTCAAGCCTTGGTCCCGGAGAAAAAGGGATGAGAAGTTCACCATCCCGGAATTCATAAGGTCCCACGACCGGTTTTAGGTAGCCTAATTCCTTATAGTGCTTTTTAATGCGGAGAATGTCTTTATCCATCAGTTCAGTGTCAAATATTCTGTCTTCTGAGATTTTTATAATGCTTTTAATTTCACCGGGGGCAAAGATGGTTTTAATGATCAGAGGCCTGCCTTCTTCAATAAAAACATGAAGATTAACTCTGTATGGAGATTTATCACTTTTCGCCTTGACCTTAACCTTTGCTTCAGGAAAGCCCTTTTTGCGGTAGATGTTTAGAACAGCAGTTTCAGCTTTTTTTAGAAATTCTTCCCTGAGGTATTCACCGGTTTTCAGTAAAAGCGCGGTTTTGATGTCGTTGACATTGATAAGTTTATTGCCTGTAATGAGTATACTGTTAATTACAGGCATTTCAGTGACAGTGTATTTTAATTTCAGCCCGTCCTGAAAGGGCTCAGTCTCTGCCTTTATGTCAAGGAAAATCCCTTTCTTAAAGGCCCTCTTTATTCCTGCCTGCAGAACTGCCCTGTCTACAGGGTCCCCAATGCTGAGGCAAATCATTTCAATCAGGTCTTCAGGTTTTATCCGCCTGACGCCTGTGACCTCAATCGCTTTGATTTTTTTCTCAGGCTCTAAGGCATAAGTATGAGTGAACAGTGAACAGTGAACAGTGAACAGTAAAAAGACAACAGTGAACAGCAAATAGTATTTTTTATTTCTCATTTCTCAGTTCCCATTTACTTAAACTCAAATCTGTATTTAATGTCGGCTCCTACACTGCCTATCTCGTCCCTTGAGCCTACGAGAGAGATGTTTCTGCCGAGATTGTATTCAATTTTAATAATGTTTTCTTCTGTCGCTCCGATGGAGGCGGAGTAGGTAACAAAGACCTTGTCAGTATATAACCGTTTCCCGACCGTAACCTTGGGGCTGACGGCGCCGGTGCTTGTTGTGTGCGGGTCTACCTCAAAACGCTCAAAGCCGGTTATGTATTTAAATCTTTCCTCAATTACTTCCTGAAGCCCGCCGGTTAAAAAAGCCGCAGCCTCGCCTGCGCCGATACCGCTTTCAAATCCCTTTGCTGTTTTGCTGACCTGCCCCACAGTCAGCAAAGTCAGTATATCCGTATCGGAGAGCGGAGGGTCTGAAAACAGGGACAAAGTGAATTTATCCACAGGTCCGTCAAGGTTTAATCGTACAAGGTAACCTTTTGTATAGGTCTCTGCCTGGATATGAAAGACAGGGGTTATCCTGTTTGATTCAACAAAATCCGCATTCCCGCTTATAATCTTAAATTCATTACTTCTGAAAAAAATGCTCCCGCCTGCAGCCTCAAGCCTTCCGATAAGCCCGTACTGGGCCGCAGTTCCAGTAACGGCAAGGTCAATTTTTACGGGCATCTTTGCAATGTTGTTGTCTATTGAGATGTTGTCCTGCCCGTAGATATGCACATTAAGCCGCGTCCGTCCAAGATATGCGGGCATAACACGCGTCTGCACCGGTTTTTTTATTTTTGTTCCCCTGAGCACAAGCAGTCCGCTTTTCCACTCAACCCTTTTTGAGTATATGGCCTTCTTGACGTAAATGTCTCCGACAAGACTTTGTCCTTTCCGGGAATAATCAAAATAAAGCTTTCCGTCAAAGGCGGCGCTTACACCGTCAACGG
>JACQZD010000151.1 GCA_016207865.1 Nitrospirota bacterium | reverse complement strand
TTGCCTATTCCGGGTTCTTTATTTTTAAAGGTCTTTTTGCTTTTGTCCATTCATTTTTGATGCGCATAGTCGGCGCAAAGGTGGTGAGGGACATAAGAGAGCAGATTTTTAAAAGGCTTGTCGCTCTTCCTATGAATTTTTATGTCCAGAATCCCTCTGGCGAAATCATCTCAAGGACTATTAATGACTCCAACACGCTTCAGGGGCTTCTGGGGTATGCGGTAAAGGATATGCTGGTTGAGGGCACTACATTTGTGGTCCTTCTGACAGTTGCCTTTATAAGACGGTGGGACCTCGCAATACTGGCAACCATAATTCTGCCGTTTTCTTTTTATTTCATTGATAAATTCGGCAAGAAACTGAGAAAGATTGCCAAGAAAACTCAGGAGCAGGTGTCAGGGCTTATCGTAAGACTTACTGAAAGCATATCCGGAATGAAGATGATAAAGGCTTTTTTGCAGGAGAAACTTCATATGGATAAGTTTCAAGATGAAAATAAAAATTATTACAGGATTGCCGTAAAAGGCGCGCGCACAATGGAATATTCGGTTTTACTTCACGAAATCATTACAGGATTGGGCACGGTAGGAATGTTGTTTTACGGGTTTTATCTCGTGAACAAGGGTGAGATGACGCTTGGGGCATTAATATCTTTTTCTGCCGCAGTAGGGCTGATATATACTCCGCTCAAAAGGCTCGGCGCCGCCAATAACAGCCTTCAGCAGGCGAGCGCGGCGGCTGAGAGAATTTTCTACCTTATAGATCAGGAACCTGAGGCAGACGGCAAAGCAGAGCTTACGCAGATTAATGATGAGATAGCTTATAACGATGTGGTATTTTTTTATCCCGGCACTGAGAAAAAGGTTCTTAACGGCGTCAGCTTCGGCGTTAAGAAAGGCGGGCTTGTTGCGATAGTCGGCAGGAGCGGAGCCGGAAAGACAACGCTTGTTGACATGCTTCCGAGGTTTTACCGCCCGTCAAGCGGGAAGATAACGATTGACGGCCTGGATATAAATGACGTTACCCTTGAATCTCTCCGCCGCAATATCGGCATTGTGAGTCAGGATGTCGTGCTTTTTAATGAAACTGTCAGGGAGAATATCGCATTTGGAAATTCCGGCGCATCCGAAGAAAAAATAATAGAGGCTGCACAGGCGGCTTACGCCCATGATTTTATAAAGGATATGCCTAAGGGCTACGACACGGTTATCGGAGAAAGAGGCGTAAAACTTTCAGGCGGGCAGAAGCAGAGGATATCTATTGCAAGGGCTTTGCTTAAAAATCCTCCCATTCTTATTCTTGATGAGGCAACATCATCCCTTGATACCGCATCAGAGGTTATTGTCCAGAAGGCGCTTGATAATCTGATGACAAACAGGACTACGTTTGTTATCGCGCACAGGCTGTCTACGGTTAGAAAGGCTGACAAAATTCTGGTGCTTGATAAAGGGAAGATAGCGGAAGCGGGCACGCATGAGGAGCTCCTTTCACGCAGCGGCTTATACAATGTCCTCTATAAAACGCAGATAGAGGGAAAGCTGTTTCAGGATACGGGGAATGATGCTCCTGCTGTATAATATTCTCTCCACTTTAGTGCTGCTGATTTATCTGCCGCGGCTGATATTTAAAAAAGGACCTGCCGACAGACTCAGATATTTGAGCGAACGTTTGGGCGTGTCTCAATATGCGGCTGCGGATATATGGGTTCACGCGGTTTCAGTAGGCGAGACAATAGCCTGCATGCCGTTTTTAAAACAGCTTAAAAAAGAATTTCCTCAGATGAAAATTGTCTTTTCCACTACGACTTATACGGGACAGGGCGTTGCGCTTGAAAAATTCCCCGAGGCGGACAGGATTATGTACATGCCGTGGGACTCAGGGCTGTGCGCCGGCAGGGCTGTTAAATTTTTGGCTCCTGAAATTTTTGTAACAATGGAGACAGAACTCTGGCCGCAGTTATTTAAAAAATTAAAAGGCCGAGGCTCGCGCATAGTTGTCATAAACGGAAGAATTTCCAACAATTCATTCAAGGGCTATAAGCGCATAAGACCTTTCATAAAAAAAGTCTTAACGTATGTTGATGTTTTTTATATGCAGGGTAAGAATGATGCAGAGAGGATTATTGCGTTAGGCGCGGAGCAGAAGAGGGTAAGCGTTACCGGGAATTTTAAATTTGACATAAACCTCCCTGCGGTTAAGCATCATAAAACATGGCTGGATAATATTGAAGGGCGCATACTTGTGGCAGGCAGTACGCACAGGGGCGAGGATGAAATTGTCCTTGAGGCCTTTAAGTCCGTCAGGGAGAGTATACCGGATTTAAAACTTGTGCTTGCACCGAGGCATCCTGAGAGATTTCAGGAAGCTGAGGATATTTTGAAAAAGAAAGGATTTAATTTTATCAGAAGGACTGAAATGGAAGAAAGGGGTCAAGGGATTGAAGGAGAAAAGGGGCATAGGGCATATGATGTGATTTTACTTAATACTATCGGGGAGCTTACGGAGGTTTACTCTGCCGCAGCCGTGGTATTTGTCGGCGGAAGCCTCCTTCCCTACGGAGGTCATAATATCATGGAGCCTGCCTATTGGGCTAAGCCGGTTGTTTTCGGCCCCCACATGGATAATTTTATGATAGCAGAGGAATTCTTAAGGCAGGGCGCCGCATTAATGGTCAAGGATGCCGGGGATATGGCTAATGCAGTCACGGATTTATTACAATATCCAGATAAGGCAAAAGAGATGGGACAAAGGGCCAAGGTTATTACTGAAGAAAATACAGGCGCAGTTAGAAAAGCCGTTGAGCTTATACGGAATATGCTGAATGAGGCAGGGCATCATGGGACCGTTTAGTTCAATATACAATATGATTCTTTCAGTCAGGGAGTTTTTGTACCGGACCTCACTGAAAGATTCAAAGAGACTTCCCTCAAAGGTTGTGAGCATAGGGAATCTCACGCTCGGCGGCACAGGCAAGACTCCTGCTGTAATAGCGCTTGCTCAAGAGGCAAAGAAAAGGGGATTTAAGCCGTGCGTTCTTACCAGGGGATACAGGGGCAAGATGAAAACACCTTGCATGAAAAGCATAGGCAATGAGCCGTGCCTGAATACACATTTGGCAGGGGATGAACCGGTTTTAATGGCATCCAGGCTTAAGGACATTCCTGTTGTAATCGGCAGGAACCGTTATTTTGCAGGGATGTCCGCAATTGATGATACAGGGTCAGAGGCAATCAACCTGTTTATCCTTGACGACGGCTTTCAGCATTGGGCGCTGCACAGGGATCTGGATATTCTTCTTATTGACGCTGCAAACCCGTTCGGAAACAATAAGTTGTTTCCTGAAGGGATATTAAGGGAGCCGCTGAAGTCAATGAGCCGGGCGGACATAATAGTGCTCACGAAAACCGATGCCGCAAGCCGCGAGCAAATAGACGCGCTTATTTTAAAGATAAAAAGGTATAATCCACATGCACCGCTGTACTCTTCATCCCACAAGCCGGTGTCTTTTGTGAACGCAAAGGGGACTGTCAGGGGCCTTGACTTTATAAATAAAAAAAGAGTTTATGCTTTTTCCGGAATTGCAAACCCTGAGTATTTTAAAACATCATTGACTGCAATGGGGTCAGAAGTAGTAAAATTTAATTCATTCAGGGATCATTATAAATACAGGCAGCAGGATATAGACAGGATTATGGAGACTGCGGAGGGGCTTGAAATTATCACAACTGAAAAAGATTTTGTAAAACTCATGGAGTTAAATCCGCCTGAGAGAATATTTGCGCTGAGAATAGATTTTTCCGTTGATGAGGCATTTTATGATGATATCTTTGGGAGGGTTAAATGTTAAAGACTGTTAATGTAAGGACCAAGTCAAAAAATGAGTTTGTTGACATAACGCAGGATATACAGGATACAGTCAGCGAATCAAATATAAAAACAGGGATGTGTTATGTCTATGCGCCGCATACAACTGCCGGCATTACGATAAATGAAGGCGCGGACCCGTCAGTTGTAAAGGATATTCAGGCGACACTCAGCAAACTGGCGCCGGTTGATTCAAATTATTCCCATGCAGAGGGGAATTCGGACGCCCATATAAAATCATTGCTTACCGGCCTGTCGGAAGTTGTTGTTATTGATAACGGAAAGCTTATACTCGGGGCATGGCAGTCCATATTTTTCTGCGAATTTGACGGCCCGAGAAATAGAAGGGTCCTTGTCAAAATTATCGGCGATAAGGGATAGCGCTATAATTTGATAATTGTTCAAGTTAGTTCAACTTTGTTCAATATGGTTTAAGATGGACAAACCTGCCTCTGAAACTGCATGCCTTAAAAAAGAAATAAAACGCCTGAGACGAGTGATTCGCTCCATCACTCCGGACCTAAAGACAATGCTTTCCAGAAGGGGATTCTACATCTACAAAAAAGAGTCTAAAGATGATTTGCTCGTTCCTTCAAATACCGCATTGCTTAGGCAATTCTATGCGCATTTAAAAAAATATTCTTTCAGATTGTTTTTGAGGGATGTTATTAAATATCAGGAATCATTTTCAGTTAAAGATGTTGCAAGATATGCAGCAGAAGAAGTCACACGGCAGTATATAGGATTTCTGATAAAGGCACACCTTGCAGAATCCATTAAGGATAATCAGGAGAGGTATCATCTTATTAAAAGACCAATAAAAAGCTTCGGGGAAAC
>JACQZD010000155.1 GCA_016207865.1 Nitrospirota bacterium | reverse complement strand
AAAAGTTTTAACTATTCGCTTTTGACTATTTATAAAAAAGCAGCATGACTTTATGGTGTTGCCTTAAAGCTTTTCGGACACATATGCCTTTGCTAACTTGAAACTTGCAACTTAAAACTTATATACTTTCAGATATCATTTATCAAGGAGGAGTTTAATTATGGATTTTGGATTGAAAAACAGACTATCGCGCATAATTCCGGCAAAGACAGGCAAGACTGTTATGCTTGCCGTGGACCACGGGTATTTTCAGGGGCCCACTACAGGGTTAAAGGACATTAAAAAAAGCATTACCCCGCTTATCCCGCATGCGAACTGCCTTTTTGTGACAAGGGGCATACTGAGAAACAGCGTGGACCCAAGGATTGATACTCCGCTTTGCCTGAGGGTTTCAGGAGGACCAAGCATCCTCGGCGAGTTATCCAATGAAGACATTACTACTTCAATGGAAGAGGCTTTAAGGCTTAATGCCGCAGGCGTCGGCATGTCAATTTTTGTAGGCGCGGCAAATGAAGACCGAACAATAGCAAATCTGGGCAGGCTGGTGAATGAGGCTGAGAGATACGGCATGCCTGTGCTTGCAATTACCGCGGTCGGCAAGGAAATGGCAAGGGATGCCCGGTATCTTGGGCGTGCATGCAGAATAGCGGCTGAAATCGGCGCGCACATTGTCAAGACTTACTACTGTGATGATTTTGAAAAAGTGGTTGAGGGATGCCCTGTGCCGATTGTTATAGCGGGCGGTAAAAAACTGCCTGAAAGGGAAGCCCTTCAGATGACTGAAAATGCCATTAAGGCAGGGGCGTCCGGAGTTGACATGGGCCGGAATATTTTTCAGAGCGACAGTCCTGTCGGAATGATTAAGGCTGTCAGGGCGATTGTTCATAAAGGCGCTTCAGTTGACGAGGCTTTTGAGATTTATTCAAGCGCAAAGAAATAGCGGGTATGTTATAAGCGAAGGCATACATGCCCTCAACACTTTAAGAACGCAACATATTTATTATCTGTCATGCTGCAAAAAGCTTTAAGTATTTGCCCTGAACCACAAAAGGCAGCATGACTTTAAGGTGTTGCCTTAAAGTTTTTCGGGCACAGATGCCTGGTACAGGATAAAAAAAGCCCCGCGCATACTGGGACATGAGATGGCGGGAGAGATTGTAGAGGCAGGCGCGGGAGTTGAAAAATTCAAAAAAGGCGACAGGGTATTTGTATCACATCATGTGCCCTGCTACAACTGCCGCTACTGTAAAAGCGGAAACCACACCGCATGCGAAGCACTGCATACAGGCAACTATGACCCCGGAGGGTTTTCAGAATTTATCAGGGTCCCTGAGGTGAATGTAAAATACGGGACCTTAATCCTGCCTGAAGGCATGACTTATGAAGACGCAACAATGATTGAGCCGTTAGGATGCGTGCTTCGGGGGCAGAAGGCAGTTAATATTGATAAGACGCACACGGTACTTATTCTCGGCTCGGGCATTTCCGGTCTTTTACATGTCCAGCTCGCAAAATTCAAGGGCGCAGCGGTAATTTCCACGGATGTGAACGAATACAGGCTGAACAAGGCAGTTGAATTCGGCGCTGATTATGCCGTCAGGGACTGCCAGTATTCTGCGGATGAATTAAAAAAAATGAACAACGGCAATCTGGCGGATGTTGTTATTGTCTGCGCCGGCGCAAAAGAGGCTGTCAACGACGCGCTCAACTCCGTTGACAGGAAAGGCACGATAATCTTTTTCGCCGTGCCGGGCGAAGATATTGCCCTGCCCTCTGTGCGATTCTGGAGGGATGAGATGACCGTGTCATTTTCATACGGCGCCGCGCCCGAGGACCTCCGTGATGCAATGCAGTTAATCGGCGGCAATAAGATTAACATCAGAAAGATGATAACTCACAAACTGCCCTTTTCAGAGATACAGGAGGGATTTAAACTCGTTTCCGAGGGGAAACGCTCCCTGAAGGTTGTGATGGTTCCTGATGAGCCGAAAGGCTAATCTTTCTTTTTTGCCCTCTCCTGAAGCACGCTGTCTTTGATTTTTAAAGACTGGTCCAGCATCATAACATATTTAATATACCTGAATCCGAATTTCATCAGTTCTATCTCGTCTGTCCTGATTTTTTCTATTTCTTCTTCTTTTAGGTCAAATACTTCAAGGAACCTGCTGTCAAAAATGAATTTCCTGAAGTTGTCCATATCATAGCTTGCCATGTAGAACTGTTGCAGTTTTTTTTCATCAGGCTCGGGCTGTCCCAGCAAATTTCTTCTCAGCTGTATCGCCTTCCAGTCCCTGTTCATCTCATCATACAGCTGAACCTCCTGATCTATCCGCCATGATTCAATGGTCCAGCTTTTGTTTTCCTCTAAGCCTAAACAATGAGGCTCATTAATGAAAAAATAAAATTCTTCATCCTCCGGCCCGTCTTTGCCCGCGACTTTTAATGTGCCCTGCCCTATCGGATAGTAACGGCAGCCCGCAGGCCGGTCCGTATAGATTGTACAGCCTTCAGGCGTGACAAAGGGGCATTTTCTCTCCTTATCATCCGACATCTTCAGCATTACATGAGGATGCGAGGATTTATCGTCAATTTTCATATAGGTGTATTTTGACAGGAAATGTCCTGAAGATATTTTTAGCCTGTTTTTCAGCCTTAGTATGTCATACGGCATGAGAAAAATTTCTATGTTGCTGCAGCATTTGGTAAAGCACCGGATTCCTTTATGGCATCTGAATTTGAACTTAGCATTCAGGTCCAGCTTTGTCGGTGTTACTACATCCATATTCGGCATTGTCAATCTCCTGATTTTTATTAGTTAGTTTTTAATACCCCATCCCGAAAGCCTTCGGGACTGTGGGGTTTCCTTGTTTCTGTCATTCTGGCTTGTCCAGAATCTTTCTGAAGGATTCCCGACAAGCGGGAATGACGGCTAAAGAAGCACAACCCTTAATATAAGGCATATGTGTCTGAAAAACATTAAGGGCAACACCTTAAAGTCATGCTGCCTCTTACAAATAGTTCAGGGCAAATACTTAAAACTTTTTGCAGCATGACAGATAATAATATTGCATTCTTAAAGTTTTGAAGATATATATGCCCTATCATGAAACACACACCTAAAGTCGTTTTCCTGGATTCCCGCTTTCGCGAGAATGACAACATATAAAGCAGTTATTTTATAACTATTCCCGCGTATCCGACAACAGAAGAATAATCGCCGCCGGCGTCGCCTGAGGTCATATACTTAACAAGCGACGCCTTTTTTGCGCCCAGTTTCTTAACCGCAAAGAGCATTGCGGTTGCAGGGGCAATTCCGCACATGCTGATGTTTCCCATGGTGACGGTTTTATGCAAACCTTCAGGGTCAATATCCAGTATCTCATTAATAGCTTTTTTATCTTTAGCCCTTGCCGCAGAATCCGGCTCATAATGGCTCATGTCAGAGCTTGCAACAATTGTGACAGAATATTTTGTATCCTGAACTGCGTCTGCCAGAGCCAGACCGACGGCCCTGCATACATCCAATGAATATGCCATCATTGTAACAGGCACAATCAATACCTCAGATGAAAAATGCAGTATAAACGGCAGCTGCACCTCAAGCGAATGCTCCATTAAATGCGCCGCGCTGTCTTCCTGAATCAGAGAAGAGCCCTGCATGATTCTTTTTGCAAGCTCTTTATCAATCTTCAGCGCGCCTGTCGGAACCTCCCATTCCCCGTCCGACATTATAGATACGGGCTTGCCTAATCCCGTATGGTTAGGTCCGATAAGTATAAAAGTATGGGGAATTTCAATCCTTGAATAAACAGCGCCGGCAACACTGCCTGAATACATAAGCCCCGCATGCGGGGATATAATGCCCATAACTTTCTCTTTGGCGGCAGACTCAATATATCGCTGGACTTCTTTTAAAAGTCCTGCGGAAGAGCCCTGATAAAACTGTCCTGCCACTGCCGGCCTGCGTATCATTTAAAACACACCCCTGCCCCCTCTTGCTTGAGGGGAATTAAAAGGTTTCCCTGTCTGTATAATTTTTAAACTTCGTAAATTTATCAAGGAAGGTAAGTTTAATGTCCCTGGTAGGCCCGTTTCTCTGCTTAGCCACATTCAGCTCGGCAACCCCTTCCTCAGCATCTTTTGCTTTATAATAATCGCCCCTGTACAAAAACATAATTGTATCCGCATCCTGCTCAATGGCGCCTGACTCCCTTAAATCGGCAAGCATCGGGCGCTTATTATCTCTTTGTTCACAGCTCCTATTAAGCTGGCTTATTACGATTACAGGCACCAAAAGATCTTTTGCCAGCGCCTTTAATGAGCGTGAAATCTCAGAAATCGCCTGCTCCCTCTGGGTAAAAGAGCCTTCACCCCTCATGAGCTGAAGATAGTCTATAATTATAAGCCCCAACCCGTGTTCGGCTTTAAGCCTGCGCGACTTGGCCCTCATCTCAAGCACGGAATTAAAAGTGTCGTCTATGTAAATCTTAGCCTCGGCAAGTTTGCCTGCGGCGGCAACGAGTTTTCTGTAATCTTCTTTTGTGTGATAACCCGAGCGCACACTCTTTGAATCCACCTCCGCCTCAGAGCACAGCATCCTCAAGACAATCTGGGCGCTTGTCATTTCAAGGCTGAAGAGAGCCACAGGGAGTTTGCCTTCTATTCCTGCATGCGCGGCGATATTAAGGCAAAAGGCAGTCTTACCCATTCCGGGTCTTGCGCCGACCACTATTAATTCTCCGGGATGAAATCCCGTGGTGAGCATATCAAGGTCATGGAAGCCGGTTGAAAGCCCTGTGATGAATTCTCTCTTATTGTAAAGCTTGTCAACAAAATCTATGGTATCTTTAATAACACTGCTTACATGGATAACGGTGCTTCCCACAATCTTTTCGGATATCTTAAATATTTTTTCTTCAGCCTTATCTAAAAGCTGGTTAACCTCAAGTCCTTCATCATAACTCAGGGTTATTATCTCCGTGGCAGTCCTGATGAGGTTTCTGAGTACGGCTTTTTCCCTGACAATTTTTGAATGGTATTTAATATTTGCAGAGGTGGGCACCATATTAACAAGCGCGCTCAGGTAGGAAGCGCCGCCTATTTCTTCAAGCTGTCCGCTCCTGCTGAGCTGTTCCGTAAGGGTGATTAAATCAACGGGCTCGCTTTTTTTGTACAGTTCCAGCATTCCAAGATATATTTTTCTGTGCGCGTCCCTGTAGAAATCATTGGGCGAGAGGATTTCAACGGCAATGGCTATTGCTTCGTTTTCAAGCAGAATTGAGCCTAAGATAGATTGTTCTGCCTCTAAATTCTGGGGCGGCAAGCGGTCAACTGCAAGGTCAAGGTCTTTCATATTAGCAATAAGGGATACGTTAAAAAATTAAAATCACAGAAAACACAGAAAAAACTAAAACTTAATTCAGCCACAGATTACACAGATTAACACGGATTGTTTTAGAAATTTTTCCTTAATTTGCAGATGAAATTTATAATTCTCAGTGACCTATAAGCTTAAGCCTCTTGTTTTTTCAGTTCCACACTTATACTTGCTGTTACTTCAGGATAAAGTTTAACCGATACGGTAAATGTGCCGAGTCTTTTTATGGGTTCTTCTATGTGTATTTTGCGCTTGTCAACCGCCACTCCCTGCTTTGCTAAAGCCTCAACAATATCCATACTCGTAACAGAGCCGAACAGCTTGTCTTCCTCGCCTGCCTGCGCCTCTATGACAACGCTTAATACTGTAAGCTGTCCTGCAAGGTTTTGAGCGTCTGCCTTTACTTTTTTAGCGCGTTCAAGGATTATTTTTTTCTCGTGTTCAAACTGCTTGATGTTTTTAGTGCTTGCCTCTGCGGCTAAATTCCGCGGAATCAGATAGTTCCTCGCATATCCGTCCGCCACATTTATTACGCTCCCTATGGCGCCGAGGCTTTTAACTTCTTCTTTTAAAATAACCTTCATTGTAATCTCCTTTATGCGTCAAATTCTTAAAACATAAACCTGATTTCTCCGGCAATTATCAGATTTGAATAGACAGAGGTTCGGATATCAGGATATTGGAATCAGGAAATTTTACCAATTACGCCTGTCTGTTGTCAATCAGCGGACCTGCCCGGCGGGAATATCTTGCCCGGATTCATTATTCCTTTGGGGTCAAAGGCGGTCTTGACCTGATTCATCAGCGCCATCTCCACCGGTCCGACCTCCAGCGGCAGGTATTTGGACTTGGTCAGCCCAATCCCGTGCTCGCCCGATAACGCGCCGCCCAGCCCGATAACCGAGCGGAATAGTTCGTCCACGGCCGGCTCTAATTCGGCCTGGTGCGCCGGGGTAGATACGAGGAAATTGACGTGCAGGTTGCCGTCGCCTAAATGCCCGAATGTGGCCACCGGGATATGGTATTTGTTTTCTATCGTCTTGAGCACACCGAGGATGGGCAGGATTTTATCGCGCGGCAGGCAGATGTCTTCGCTGGTTTTCTTGTCCGTGATAGAATACAGGGCCGGCGAGAGCGCCTTGCGGATTGCCCAGAGTTTGTCTATCTCGTCTTTGTTATCGGCCTGCATCATCATTATTGGATTACTTCCTTTGATAATTTCCTCTGTCTGACTGCGCTGTTTGGTCAGGTCGGCCGGTTCGCCGTCCAGTTCAATAAGCAAACCTGAACCGGCCATATCCGGCATATCAAAATCCTTCTGGTAATTACGCACCGCCCGTAATGATGCCGCATCCATAAACTCCAGC
>JACQZD010000154.1 GCA_016207865.1 Nitrospirota bacterium | reverse complement strand
CGCGCTTCATTTCAGCCTCAGCGCGCTTGGAATAAAACAAGGGGACGAAGTGATAACAACACCGTTTACCTTTATTGCAACTGCCGAGGCAATTGCCTATGTAGGAGCAACTCCGGTTTTTGCCGATATTAAAAAAGATACATTTAATATAGACCCCCTGAGTGTTGAGGAAAAGATAACGCCGAGGACAAAAGCTGTTATTCCGGTGCATCTTTTCGGACAACCTGCTGACATGGATGAAATAATGCAGTTGGCAAAGAAATATAACCTGAAGGTAATTGAAGACTGCGCGCAGGCCTTCGGGGCGAATTACAGAGGGGTTAAGGCAGGCGGCATCGGTGATGCCGGATGTTTTAGTTTTTACCCGAGCAAAAATCTGGGAGCTTACGGCGACGGCGGCATGATGATAACCAATAATCCTGAGATATATAAAAAGGTAAAACTGCTGAGGAATCACAGCACTGTGGCGCCGTACCGGCATAGTTCAATCGGGTATAACAGCAGGCTTGATGAAGTGCAGGCGGCAATTTTGAGAATTAAATTCAGGCATATAGATTCATATAATCAGAAGAGGCGGGAGGTTGCCAAACTTTATACAGCAATGTTCGGCAGTGCAATCCAATGCCCGCAGGAATTTTCCGACAGGACACATGTCTATCACCAATATACAATCAGGTCAGCGAAAAGGGATAAAATACAGAGCTTCCTCAAGGCAGACAATGTATCTTCAGTTGTTTATTATCCGCTGCCCCTTCATCTCCAGGAGGCTTTTAAATATCTGGGGTATAAAGAAGGTGATTTTCCTGAGACTGAGTCTGCGGCAAAAGAAGTCCTCTCGCTTCCGATTTATCCCGAATTGGAGCCGGAGAAGGTAAAACATGTTGCAGAAATTATTTTGAAGTTTTTAACTGATTAACCACTTTTCTAATCCCCTTCGTAAAATTTCTGCCGGAAGGATATACTATTTTCGCTCATTCTCGCCCCGAAGTATCGGAGCTCCGAGGTTTTTGCCTCTTTATATTTAAAGCTATGGACTATCGGCAGAAAAATCCGCTCAAATACCATATCCTTCCGGCATACTTGCCCTCTGTGGTTAATACTTCCTCAGCACTAGCACTGCATTAACCCCTCCGAAGCCGAAGGAGTTTGAGACGGCAGTATTTATGTCTTTTTTTTGTGTTTTTCTGACGTAATTAAGATTATGGTCAATGTCCGGATTTTCAAGATTAATGACCGGCGTCATAATCCCCCTGCTGATTGAGAGGGCTGTTATTGCAGCCTCAACCGCGCCTGCTCCGCCGAGCATATGACCGAGCATGGACTTACAGGCGGTTATGGGAATACCGGAGGCATGTGCGCCAAAGACTTTTTTTACTGCCTGTATCTCCGCCTTGTCTCCAAGCGCTGTTGATGTGGCATGGGCATTAATATAGTCAATATCTTCTATTGAAATTTTTGCCTCGGTTAATGCCTTTTTTATCGCAGCGGCTCCGCCCCTGCCGTCAGGCTTTGTCATGTGAAATGCATCAGAGGAGGTCCCGTATCCGGCAATTTCAGCATAAATCTTTGCATCTCTTTTCAGTGCGTGATTAAGTTCTTCAAGTACAAGAATCCCCGCGCCTTCTGCAATTACAAAGCCGTCCCGGCCTTTGTCAAAAGGCCTGCTTGCCTTTTCAGGGTTATTGTTTCTTTTTGAGAGTGCGCCTGCCGCGCTGTAACCGCCGACGGCAAATCTGCAGATAGGCGCCTCTGCCCCTCCTGCAATTGACAGGTTAATTTCTCCATGCTGTATTAACCTTAAGGCCTCGCCGATGGCGTTGGCCCCTGAGGCGCAGGCAGTTGATATGCCGAGCGAAGGGCCCTTCGTGCCAAAGCGCATGGAGATGTAAGATGAGGCCATGCTGATTGCTGTTGCAGGCATAAGATATGGGGAGAAGCGTAAGGCGTGAGGTGTAAGGCGTGAGGAGATAAGCTGTTTTCTATTTTCTGTATTCTGTATTCTGTATTCTGTTTTCTGCGTTCTGACGATTGCCTTTTCAATCGTGCTTATCCCGCCCCTGCTTGAGCCGATGACAACAGCAGAAGAAGTTAAGAGTTTAGAGTTAAGAGTTAAGAGGTTGGCATCTTCCAGAGCCATTATTGCGGCTGCTGCTGCATAATGTATGAATGGGTCCAGCCTGAGGATGTCTTTTTTAAGAAGATATTTTTCAGGTGAAAATCCCTTTAGTTCCCCTGCAATCCGGGATGGGAGACCGGAGGAATCAAATTTTGTTATTAAGCCTATTCCCGAGCGCCCTTTTTTTAAATTTTCCCACGTAGTTTCAATGTCGTTCCCGAGTGGAGTAACAGCGCCGAGGCCTGTGATAACAACTCGTTTCATAGCAAGTTATATTAGCATGGGTGAAAAGAAAGAACAAAGAACTGCCGTTAACTACTGATTCTATCAACTGTCATTCCCGCCCCCGATTACTGCTTTCGAGGGCAGGCTCCGGCGGGAATCCAGACATCGGAATTAGATTTCTGTTTTTACAGGAAACCCTGGATTCCTGCTTTTGCAGGAATGACAGAAAGCGCAAAAGTGCGTTTTGTGGTGAACTTTCTTCAGAGAACAGAAAATTTTATGCTGAAAAGTTATCATATGCGGTATGAACGCAGCCGGGGAAGCAGCAGAGCTTTTTAAAAATGGCTTTAACTGAGCGCAGTCAATAGTCGGAGCTTACGGTGATAAGCTAAGGTTTGATAAAGAGACTGTTTTAAAAATTGCCAGCCCGTTTGGAGGCGGGATAGGACGCATGGGTGAAACTTGCGGCGCCGTAACAGGCGCACTTATGGTTATCGGCCTTAAATACGGCAGGTTTAAGCAGGAAGACAAAGAGGCTCAGAAGAAGACTTATGATTTTGCCGGACAATTCGTTGAGAGGTTCAAGTCCCGCAGCGGCGGTTCTATATTATGCAGGGATCTTCTCGGCATGGATATAAAAGCGCCGGGGGCAGTAAAGATTGCCAAAGAAAAATGCCCAAGGTATATTAAAGACGCGGTTGAGATATTGGAGGAGATGATTTAAAAAATTGATTAGCCACAGATGAACACAGATTTTTAAAAATATTTTTATATTTCTGTGTTTTTTCTGTGTAAATCAGTGTAAATCTGTGGCTAACATCGTATAATTTCCTAAATTTTAAAATCATGAAAAAGCTTACGCATTTTGATAAAAAGGGCCGGGCGAAAATGGTTGATGTAGGCGGAAAACCCGCAACTGTGCGCGAGGCAGTTGCAAGGGGCGCTGTTTATTTAAAAAAAATAACGCTCAAACTTATTACAGACAAAAAAAT
>JACQZD010000127.1 GCA_016207865.1 Nitrospirota bacterium | reverse complement strand
CCGCTTGTTGACGGACAGGGGAATTTCGGCTCCATAGACGGAGACCCGGCCGCGGCATACAGATACACAGAGGCGCGGCTCACAAAACTCGCCGAAGAAATACTTATTGATATTGACAAGGAGACCGTTGACTTTGTCGCTAATTTTGATGAAACAACTGAAGAACCTGTCGTTCTGCCGTCCAGAGTACCGAACCTGATTATCAACGGGTGTTCGGGCATAGCTGTCGGCATGGCTACAAACATACCGCCGCAGAATCTCGGAGAGGTCATTGACGGACTTGTGAAAATGATAGACAACCCTGAAATCACAATCAAGGAATTAATGAAAGACATCAAGGGTCCTGATTTCCCCACAGGCGGCGTTATCCACGGGCGGCAGGGCATAGTTGACGCATACAATACAGGCCGGGGGCTGGTAAAAATCCGGGCCAAGGTCCTGATTGAAGATGAGGGAAAAAGCGAAACTATAATAATCAATGAGCTTCCGTATCAGGTGAATAAGGCGCGGCTCATAGAGAAAATTGCAGAACTCGTGCGTGAAAAGAAGGTAGAAGGCATTTCCGACCTCAGGGATGAATCAGACCGCGAGGGAATCAGGGTTGTCATTGAACTCAAGCGCGGGGAAATGGCGCAGGTAGTGCTCAATCAGCTAGCCAAAGGTGTTTGACCTTCAGAGAATACTGTCCCACTTCCTTATGCACAGGCGTGACGTAATTATAAAAAGGACGCGGTTTGAACTCAGAAAGGCGGAAGAAAGGGCGCACATACTTGAAGGGCTTAAGATTGCGCTTGATAACCTGGATGCGGTAATCAGTTTGATAAGGAAATCAAAGACTCCTGAGGCCGCGCTTGAGGGATTGATTGAAAACTTCCCGCTCACAAAAATTCAGGCTCAGGCCATCCTGGACATGAAACTCCAGAGACTCACGGGACTGGAGAGGGAAAAAATTATCACCGAGTATAAAGATATTCTCAAGGAGATTGAAAAGTTAAATGCAATTCTTGCAAGCAATGCGCTTGTAAATAATATAATCCGGCAGGAGCTGACTGAGATACGGAAGAACTATGCGGATCCGAGAAGAACTGAAATCATGGCAGAGACAAAGGAAATAACCATTGAAGACCTGATAACTGAAGAGGAGATGGTCATAACCATATCGCGCCAGGGTTATATCAAGCGCAATTCCCTGACCCTTTTCCGGAGCCAGAGAAGGGGCGGGAAAGGACTTCTCGGCATTAAGGTATACCAGCTTCCGGAGGCCGACAGGGCTACAAAAGGCAAGGCCGTCGTAAACCTTTTACAGCTTTCAGAGGGAGAAAAGATAACCACAGTCATGCCGGTAAAAGAATTTAAAGAGGGGGTTTATCTTTTCAAGGCGACAAAAAAAGGCGTCGTAAAAAAGACTTCTCTTCTTGCTTACAGCAACCCGAGGACCAAGGGCATTAACGCAATCAACCTGGACCCGGATGATGAACTTATCGGAGTAAAGTCAACGGACGGCACAAAAGACATAATCCTCAGCACCCGTGAAGGCCTGTCCATAAGGTTTAACGAAAAAAATGTCCGTGAAATGGGAAGGGTCGCCCACGGTGTAAGAGGCGTTAAGCTCCAGCAAAACGACGAGGTAGTTTCAGTAGATGTTTTGGATGAAAAAACCACGCTCCTTACGGTAACCGAAAACGGCTACGGCAAAAGGACAAAGTCAGAGGAATACAGGGTCCAGAGCAGGGGCGGCAAAGGCATAATCACCATAAAGATAACGCCAAGGAATGGCCGGGTGGTCGGAATCCTGCAGGTAGCAAATGAAGACGAGATAATGATTATTGCAAACAGCGGCAAACTTATCAGGCTGAAATCATCAAACATCTCCACTATCGGCAGGAATACTCAGGGGGTCCGGCTGATTGACCTGAGCGAAGGAGATAAAGTCATGGGCATAGCGCGTGTAGCGGAGACTGAAACGGCGGATGCAGAAGCAGAGTAAACCTGAAACTACAATAAAACCTATGTCTCTCTTCAAAAAAATTCCTGACTACCTCAGGCTGATAAAATTTTCCCATTCTGTCTTTGCGCTTCCGTTTGCGTTTACAGGCGCACTGATTGCGGCAGACGGCATTCCTGATTTAAAACAAATTTTATGGATAACCGCCGCAATGGCCGGCGCACGGTCAGGCGCCATGGGCATGAACAGGATTATAGACAGAAAAATTGACGCGCTTAACCCGAGGACAAAAAACAGGGAGATACCGAGCGGGGTTGTAAAAACAGTGGAGGCGCTTTTTTTTACGATTACCGCCTTTGTTGTGCTGGTATTTTCTGCATGGATGCTAAATCCCATTTGCCTGAAATTGTCTCCTTTTGTGATTCTGGTGCTTCTTGCTTACTCATATCCGACAAGGTTTACATGGTTAAGCCATGTGGTCTTAGGCATTGCAATCTCGCTTGCGCCCGTAGGCGCATGGATAGCCGTAAGAGGGACCTTTGCACCGGAAGTTCTTTTACTCTCATCTGCCGTGGCCTTCTGGATCGCGGGCTTTGATGTTTTTTATGCCCTGCAGGATACTGAGTTTGACAAGACTCACGGGCTTTATTCCATACCGGCCAAGTTCGGCATAAAAAAATCCCTGTGGATTGCAAGAGGCTTTCATCTGCTCACCGTTTTACTGCTTTTAAGCCTGATTCCTGTTTTTAACCTGA
>JACQZD010000149.1 GCA_016207865.1 Nitrospirota bacterium | reverse complement strand
CATATCTTCGCACGAAGGATTGCAGAAGAAGCGATAAGAATAGTGGTGGAAAAGGGGAACTATTAAAAAACTGGATTCCCGCTTACTACATGCGGGAATGACGTTATTTGTTGCTGAGTCAACCAATATTGTTTAACAATAAGCAAACATAATATACAAGGAGGGAAATATGCAAAAGACAATTAAAAACCTGACACAGGCCTTTATCGGAGAGAGCATGGCGAGGAACCGCTATACGTTTTATTCAAAGACTGCCTTTAAAGAAGGATTGGACCAGATTTCCGAGTTGTTTCTTATCACGGCTGCCAATGAAAGGGAACACGCCAAATGGCTGTTCAAGCTGATTAATGAATTAAAGCAGAAAAGCGGAGAGAAACTTGAAGAGATAATCGTTGAGGCTGCGGTTCCGACAACACTCGGCAATACCATTGAAAACCTGAAGGCTGCTATTGCAGGCGAAAATTATGAGAATACAAAAATGTATCCGGAGTTTGCAGATACCGCAGAAAAAGAAGGCTTGCCGGAAATTGCAAGGCGGTTAAGGTCCATTTCAAAGGCTGAAGTGCATCATGAGGAAAGGTACAGGAAATTGTTAAAGGAAGTTGAGGGCCAGACTGTCTTTAAGAAAAATAAAGATGTCACATGGGTCTGCCGTAAATGCGGATATACGCATGAAGGCAAGGAGCCGCCGGAGAAATGTCCTGCCTGCGACCATGAGGCAAATTATTATATGGTAAAGTGCGAGGAATATTAACTAAAAAGCAGTAACGTAAAGTCATTGCGAGGAATAAAATGACGAAGCAATCCCGCAATTGTAAAGTGAGATTGCGAGTCCCGAATTATCGGGACTCGCAATGACAATGCAATACCATTTATTGATTCTGCTTTGAGGTATGAATGAACTACATCATTATCGGCAGCGGCGTTGCCGGCATAACCGCCGCGGCAAACATAAGAAAGATAGACCGCAATGGCAGTATCACAGTCATCACTGATGAGGCCTACCCGTTTTACAGCCGAATACGTCTCATAGATTTTCTTGCAGGCGGCGCCGGCGAAAAAACGCTTATGTTAAAAAAGGATGAATGGTATATAAAAAACAGAATAAAGCTCATCCTGAATTCGCAGGCAGCAGATATAGACAATCAAAAAAAAGAAGTCCTTACCGCTTCAGGCGGCAGGTTGAAATATGACCGGCTTCTCATTGCAACCGGAGGCTCCTCATTTCTGCCGCCGGTTCCCGGCTCTGACAATAAAGGCGTTTTCACACTCAGGACTTTAAAGGATGCCGTTTCAATTAAGGACTATGCAAAAAATGCCAAACACACCCTTCTTATCGGAGGCGGCGTGCTCGGGCTTGAGGCAGGGAATGCCCTGAGGAAGACAGGCAATTCCATTACAGTTGTTGAGTCTTCATCACGCCTTCTTCCGAGGCAGCTGGACTCCGAGGGGGCTGAGATATTCCGGGCACAGATGGAGAAAATGGGATTTACTTTTTATCTTGGCGCAAAATCCAAAGAGATACTCGGAGAGAATAAAGCAGAGGTGCTTATGCTTGAAGACGGCAGGCGCATTGAGTGCGGCATGATAATTATATCAGCCGGCATAAGACCCAATGCAGCGCTGGCACAAAAACTTGGTTTAAAAATAGAAAAAGGCTTAATAGTAAATGACAGGCTGCAGACAGAGTCATCTGATATTTATGCGGCAGGCGATTTGATACAGCACAGGGGCGTTTTCTACGGCATCTGGCCTGCGGCGGAAAAACAGGGTGAAACCGCAGGCATAAATATGGCAGGCGGAGATGCCGTTTACACCGGCACTGTTATGTCCAACACCCTGAAGATTGCAGGAATTGATTTAGTGTCGGCAGGAGATATTGATGCTGACTGCCAAGGCGAGTCAGTCACGGCAAAAGACAGTAAAAATTTCATTTACAAAAAATTAGTTCTTAAAGACAACCGCATTATCGGCGCAATCCTGTACGGCGACGTAAGAGACAGGGCAAAGATACTTAAGGCTATCACGGATAAAGCAGACATAAGCGGCATAAGGACTGCGCTTATGCAGTGGGATCTGGCGGCGCTTGAAAATTGACGAAGAACCTATTTTCTTGAATCCATAATTGTTTTAACAGCATCTCTTATTTCCTCTTGTAACAGCGGCTTCCTCAAAAACAAATCCTTGCCGCCGGCGTTCAGAAAAGCCATCTGGAGCTTCTCAATCTCACCCGGATGCCCTGAGATCAGCACCACTTCAACGCCGGGATACACTGCCTTTGCTTTACTGCACAGTTCAACTCCGTTCATTTCCGGCATTACAAGGTCCGTAAATACAATATCGGGCTTTCCTTTGCTTAATATTTCCAAAGCCTTTGCTCCGCTTAATGCAGTGCTTACCTCATGCCCCTCGGACTCAAGAGTGTATTTCCAGGCATTGAGAACCAGCTCATCATCATCAACTAATAATACTTTTGCCATTAAAGTTTTATCCTTTCATTTAATGCACGGGCAGAAATATTTTAAACCTGCTCCCTTTCCCCGGCTCGCTTTCAACTACAATTTCCCCGTTATGATTTTTTATTATGCCGTAGGAAACCGACAGCCCGAGCCCTACGCCGTGACCTGTCTTTTTTGTAGTGAAAAACGGGTCAAATATTTTTGTCAGGTTTTCCTGCTCAATACCCATACCGTTATCGTTAAATTCCATTATAACATTATTTTTATCTTCTGAATATTCTGTTTTTATTGTCAGCTCGCCTCCGTCCGGCATGGCATCCCTTGCGTTTGTTATCATATTTAAAATTACCTGCTGAAGTTCAGTGGTCTTTCCCGGAATATTCGGGAGCTCTTCCGTATAAAATGTGTTTACCTTAATACCCATCTTTAACAGTTGTTGTATGCTGAAGCTTAATGTAGCTTCAATAAGTTCATTTAAGTTAACGCTCTGAATCTCGCCTTGAGGCGTTCTGGAAAATGCACTAAAGTCCTTCACTATCTCAGCCATGTGCCTGCATGCCTTAAACATAAGGTCTATCTCCTTATATGCCTCAGCATCCCCTGCTGATTTCTCCCTATACTTCTCAAGCATAGGAAGCAGTCCTGCAAGCGGCGTGTTAAGCTCATGCGCCAGCCCTCCGGCAAGCCGTCCCATGGCGGACAGCTTTTCAGCCTGAAAGAGCATTGCCTGTGATTTTTCCAGCTCCTTTGTTTTTTCTTTAATCCTGTTTTCCAATTCTACATTCCAGGACTCTATTTCATTTTTTGCCTTTCTGAGTTCAGCCTCCGCCTCCCGCCGGTCAGTAATGTCGCTGATAAGCCCGTCATAAGAGGTTAGCGCCCCGGAATCGTTCCTGTGAAGCACCGGCGTATTTCTGACCCATCGCACCGTGCCGTCTTTACGCCAGAGCCGGTGCTCAATGGCGCCCGGGTCCTCTCCTGGAAGAATCCGCTCTGCATGCCTTTGGACCTTTTCCCTGTCTTCATCAAAGACCATGCGGAACCAGAGATACGGGTCCGCGGCAAACTCCTCTGCGGTATATCCTGTCAATGCTACACAGGCAGGTCCATGCACCGTGCGCACTGCGCGCCCGTTTTCAACATCAACAGTAAAAATATAATCCGTAACTGCCGAGACAATCCGGCGGTAGCGCTCCTCGCTTTCACGCAGTGCTTCCTCTGCCTTTTTCGCTTTAGTCACGCCCACGGCGTGCCGCCGTCGACAATGCCGTGCTCCTCCCACATAAACCAGTTCCCTGTGTCAGAAAGGAAGGAATATGTGTTTGAAAACATATTGTAATGCTCCTCCTCTTCTTTAACCAGCCTTTCAAACAGGGATTTCCCTTCTTTTGACTGCAAATCAGAAAGCGTCTTCTTATAAAACGCAATCCCTTCCTTCTCCATCTGCATAGCTATCTTAAAAGCCTCCAGTTCATCAGCAGTTGCCCCAACCTTCTGCATCATCTCATCTCTCATTGATTTAAAAACAGTTTTAACATTTTTTACCGGACTGATGCCTTCATATGCCTGGTCCAGAAAACCCTTCAACAATCTGGAGAGATTTTCAAGATGCCTTTCCTCATCTTTTGCAATAGTCAAAAACATCTTTCTGCCGACATTATTTTTTATCCTGCCTGCCGCCTCGCTATAAAACTTTATAGCATCAGTTTCCATTTTCATCGCAACCTCAATAACATTCATTAACCCCCCTTTTTTTAAAACTCAACCACAGAGAAAAACAGAAGATATGAATCTGTGAAAATCTGTGTTAATCAGTGGCTAAATTATGTTTTTTCTTCTCTGTGCCCTCTGTGGTTAATTTACTGCTGTTATTTGAGCCGT
>JACQZD010000148.1 GCA_016207865.1 Nitrospirota bacterium | reverse complement strand
TGTTGTACATTGGGAATGCTTTTGCATTTGAAGGCTCTGAAAAATATTGAAGGTCTTTGATAATGGGATTTTCTACAATATTGGATGCGTCGTCAAAATGAAAGGGTACGTTGAACGTGTTGGAATAGGCAAGGATGCCAAAAACTGCAAGTAAAAGTGCAGAAATGATATAAGTTTTTATTTTCCTCATAGAGAATTATAACATGCTTAAACGTTCCTAACAGATAAAAACGTTCCTGAAACTGCCCTTTTGAAAACTGCCGCCGGCATTTCAGAGTTATTGCTTTTTCCACTTCACTTATGCTATAAAATTAATCTCTTTGCCCTATCCCGAATTATCGCGGAAAGGGCTATTCCCCCGATAACAGGGGTTAATCCATAAGGAGGTGCAGGTTGAACTATTACGAAAACGTTATGATTATTGACCCTAATCTTGACGAAAAAGAAACGGTCAAGGCCGTTGAAAGGGTCAAAGATGTAATCGGCAGGGCAGGCGGCGAAATACTTAAGTCAGATAACCTCGGGTTTAAAAAACTGGCTTACGAGGTAAAAAAACAGAAAAAAGGCAATTACTTCTTAATGATTTTCAAGTCCCCGCCTTCTGCAATTCTGGAACTTGAGCGGTTCTATAAGGTTTTTGACCCGGTTATTAAATTCCTTGTTATCAAACTAACCAAAAAACAAATAGCCGCTGCATTAGCCGCTTTGTCCAAGCCTGATGTAAAAAAAGAAGCTAAAATCAGTCCCGCCGACGTAAAGCCTATAGCAGAGGCGCAACCGCAGGAGGCAAAAGAAAATGTTTAATAAAGTTATCCTCATCGGCAATCTTACAAAAGACCCGGAGGTAAGATATACTCCTCAGGGCACATCTGTGTGCAATTTCAGGATTGCAGTCAACCGCACATACAAGCAGGGTGATGAGGTTAAAAAAGAAGCTACATTTATTGATGTCGTTGTTTTCGGCAAGCAGGCCGATACCTGCGGTCAATATCTTAACAAGGGCGGCGCAGTGCTTGTTGAAGGCAGGCTCCAGGAGAGACGATGGGAAACAGAGGAAGGGCAGCAGCGCAGTAAGTTTGAAGTTGTCGCGCAAAGCGTGCGTTTCCTTTCCAAGAAACAAGGAGGCGCTGCTGACACCGGAGCCGGAGCTGATATTGCGCCGCCGGATGAAACAACCGATTTAGAACCATTTTGATCAAATACCGTGAATAGTGAACAGTCATCAGCAGCAGCTGTTTACTTTAAAGAAAAGGAGAAAACGTGCAACAAAGAAAATTTCAAAAAAGAAGATTCTGCAAATTTTGCGTGGATAAAACGCCGTTTATTGATTATAAGGACCTAAAAATTCTGAGGTCATACCTCACTGAAAGGGGCAAAATTACAGCGGGGAGAATGACCGGCACATGCGCAAAACACCAGCGGGAATTGACCGCCGCAATAAAGAGGGCGCGTAATATTGCGTTTATGCCCTTTGTAGAAAAATAAACTGAAATTTATTCCGGACCGGAGGCAGGGCATCTGTGAGAGTTCCAAAGTCATGGGTATCAATTATCGCAAAGGAAATAATTGAAGACCTGTTGGGAAAAAAATTAATAGAGCTGGATGTCTCAAAAGATGCAGTCATAAAGCTTTCAGACAAGCTTATATTTGAGGAGCTTACGGTAGAAGACAGGCTTAATGAAGAGGTGAGGGGACTGCTGAAGAAATATGATTCTGAGATAGAAAAAGGCAGGCTTGATTACCGGAGGCTCTTTGACCTGACAAAGCAAAAACTCGTTAAGGAGAGGAATATCGTCCTGTGAAACTTTCCGATGACAAGGTAAGCCACCTCACGCATGTTATTCTCAAGGGGCTTATTGATGAAGGCGCGATTACCGTTGTCTCAGATGAAGGGGATGTAAGGCGGGAAATAAGGCGAATTATCACAAAAGAGCTGAAAATTGCCGCGGATATTGACGAAGCAGTGCGGCGCAAGCTCAGCTCTTATTCAAAGAAAATACCTGAAGGAAGCCCGGAATGGGACATCATGTATCAGAAGTTTTTCAACGAAGAATCCGCAAAAAAAGGCAGGGGGTAATGCTTACTTTTTCCGCAATAAATACTCTCTGATAAAATCATCAATCCCGCCGTCTAAAACGAAATTCACATCCCCCTTCTCAAGCCCTGTCCTGTGGTCTTTCACAAGCTGGTAGGGCTGGAGAATATAGGACCGTATCTGGCTCCCCCATGCAATGTCTTTCTTTTCCCCGATGAGTTCTTCCATTTTTTTATCCTGCTCTTTTTTCTTTACGGCAAAAAGCTTGGCCCTGAGGACCTTCAGCGCGGTAGACTTGTTCTTATGCTGAGACCGTTCGTTCTGGCAGCTTACTACAAGGCCCGTCGGAATATGCGTCAGCCTGACGGCAGATGAGGTCTTATTTACATGCTGTCCCCCTGCGCCTGACGCCCGGAATGTGTCCATCTTTATATCTTCTTCATCTATCTCCACCTCGGTATCATCCTCGCCAATCTCAGGATAGACAAGGATTGCGGCAAAAGATGTATGACGCCTTTTGTTTGCGTCAAAAGGGGATATTCTCACAAGCCTGTGAACTCCTGCCTCTGCCTTGAGATAACCATATGCGTAAGCGCCTGTAAATGTTATTGTGGCGCTTTTTACCCCAGCCTCTTCCCCCGGAAGCAGTTCCACAATCTCTGTCTTAAACCCTCTTTGTTCCGCCCACCTCAGATACATCCTCATCAGCATCTGCGCCCAATCCTGACTCTCCGTGCCTCCTGCGCCGGGATGTATTGCAACTATAGCGTTATCTTTATCATGCGGCGCCGACAGTATGCTCCTGAGTTCAGTGTCATTAATCTCAGCCTTGAGAGCCTTAATGTTCCTGTCAAGCTCCTCCAGAAATACCCCGCCCTCTTCATCTTCTGAAAGCTCAAACAGGATATTGATGTCATCTGACTTCAGCCGGAGGTCGGAAAGCGGCTGAAGAATATTTTCAATGCCGGATTTTTCCTTAAGAAGCTCCTGCGTTCTGGCCGGCGAGGACCACGTCTCTTCAGATAAAAGCTCTGATTGTACAGCTGTTAAGCGGCTGGTAAGTTTCCCGGTATCAAAGATACCACCTGAGGGATTCAAGTCTTGCCTGAAGTTCCTTAAACTCTTCTTTTAAACTCTCTTTAATAATCATAAAGTCTCCCGTTCTTATCTCTCATTTCTCATTTTTATATTATTCGCTATCAGCAGTATTGTACTAATTATACACAAAAAAGCAAAAAGGTCGCCGTATTTGGAGTAAAAACTTTTTTTAAAGGCCCCTGTTTCCAAATCCTCGGTTAAAACTGCCCTGACAAAAATATCACTCTTTTTCTTTATCCTGCCGTGCGCATCTATGAATCCGGAAACGCCTGTGTTTGCCGCTCTTATTACCGGCACCCTGTTTTCCACGGCCCTGAACACCGCCATGGAAAAATGCTGGTAAGGCGCCGAATACCTTCCGAACCACGCATCATTTGTAACAGTCACGAGCAGGTCTGCCCCGTTATCCACAAATTTTCTCACAAGCCCCGGAAATACTATCTCATAACAGACAAGACTGCCGATACCTGCAAAAGGCGTCTCCATGACTGTGTTCTGCCTTCCGGGGATAAAGTCTCCAATGCCTTCAACAAGCCTGTTTACAAAGGGGAAGAGCTTTCTCAGGGGGACATATTCACCATACGGCACCAGATGTATTTTATCATATACGGACAGGACGTTTCCATCAGGGGAAAGGAGGATGGCGCTGTTTGACAACTGGTATCTGCCGTCTTTTATGCCTTTTATGGTAACCCCGCCGAAGATCAGGTGTGCGCCAAGCGTCTTCCCAAACTCCGTAATCTCAGCAGTCAAGGTTTCATCATGACCAAAAACAAACGGCACTGCAGTCTCAGGCCAGACAATGAGAGAGGGATAGGCTGAAACAGCCGCTGCAGTCAGCGCCTTATATTCATTAATGGTTTCCCTCTGAAAACTGAGGTCCCATTTTTTATCCTGATCTATATTGCCCTGTACTATGCTTGCCCTGACGGCATGATGGCCTCCGCCGGTATGCAGTTTCCATGCACCGTAAAGCAGGGATGCGGTAATAGCAATACACAAAACTATTAATCCAACGGAAAACGGCCATTGTTCAGAAAGCGGCATTTCCCTGCGTCTTTTAGGGAGATTAAAAAATATATCAAAGACTGCTCCGTTTACTGCCGCTATTAAAAAAGAAACTCCGTACACTCCAGTAATATCGGCTATCTGTATAATCGTTAAGAATTTATACTGTGAATAGCCCAAAAGCGCCCAAGGGAAACCGGTCAGGGCATAGGTGCGCACAAATTCAAGTGTAACCCATAAAACCGGGGCAATGAAAAGCGCCGGGAACCGCGACCGCACCGTAAGATAATTAAAAAGCATTGAGAAGACCGCAACATACATGCTCAGATAAATGCATAATGCCGCTACAAGCACCGCGCATAATGCCGCCGGAAGATGACCGTAAAAAAATATGGAATTATATACCCAGAAAACTGTTCCCAAAAAATATACAAAACCGCTCAACATCCCGAGGATAAAGGCCGGCTTCATACTTTTATCCGATAAAGATATCAATAAGGGGACCAGGGCTATCCATGCCAGGGGGGGGAAATCAACAGAAGGGAATCCGGCGGCAAGCAGAATGCCGGAGAAAACAGACAGGATTATGTCTTTTTTATTGAGCATAAATATTGAAACCGCCGTTCTGAATCTATTTCAGGGGTCAGTATGACATTGAAAAAATTTATAGGTTTAAGTTATAGTTTCTCACACGGGCAGTTAGCTCAGTCGGTAGAGCAGAGGCCTGAAAAGCCTCGTGTCCGCAGTTCGATTCTGCGACTGCCCACCATCTTTAAAAACTAAGAACTGGGAAATAAGAACTCATAATTTTCTTTTCCCCAGTTCTTCTTTTTATTTCTCATCTTCTGATTTTCACTTCTCATTTCATAGTTCCAGTTTTCCTACATCATAAACATTTTAAACATAAAAAATGTCACAGCTGTGCCTAACAAAGCCCCGAGAGCAACCTCCCACGGACTGTGAATGCCGACGCTTACCCTGCTTTGTGCAACAAGTATTGCCAAAAACAGCACAAAAAAAGACGACATAAAACTCTCCGTAAGCAAAGTTACCGCAATCCAGACGGAAAAAGAAAGCGCCGCATGACCGCTCGGCATCCCGCCTCTTAAAGGCAGCCCGCGGCCAAAAAATGATTTTGTTATTATCACCAGTATAAGCACAACAACAACCGCGGTAAAGGCTATGCCTTCGCCGGAATGTTTGGCTATTTTCAGTCCGTCAAAAAAAAGACTTTTAAGCGGTCCCAGGAGTATCATATAGCCGACTATCAGGGCGCCGACAGCAATTATAAGGACGGCGCCTGCGGCAATGTCTTTAATCGCCCTTGCCCGTTCATCATAATCCCTGAAAAGCACGTCTATAATTGATTCTACGGCGGTGTTAACCATCTCGGCTGAAAGCACCACCGACGCCATAATCACAACAACTATAAATTCAATAAATCCGATGCCGAGCATAAGGCTCAGAATAAGCAGGAGCAGGGCTGCTATAAGATGATAACGCATATGCCTCTGCGTCTTTGCCGCGTGAAAAATACCGTTAATGGCATTGTTTGTGCTGTCAAGAAATTTTCTTAATGGCATTCAAAGCCTCCCGTTCTTTTTTCCTCATTAACTTTGCCCTTAAGCGGGATTTTTCGTGGTCATACCCCAGCAGGTGCAGTATCCCATGAACCATAAGTCGGTAAATTTCATCATAAAGCCCCCAGTCCGATATTTTTGCCTGACGTGCAGCCGTTGGAATACTTATAACAATATCCCCAAGCATGCAACTCTGAGTTAAGAGTCTGGAGTTATGAGTTTTGTTCTTTTTTCCTCATTAACTTTGCCCTTAAGCGGGATTTTTCGTGGTCATACCCCATCAGGTGCAGTATCCCATGAACCATAAGTCGGTAAATTTCATCATAAAGCCCCCAGTCCGATATTTTTGCCTGACGCGCAGCCGTTGGAATACTTATAACAATATCCCCTAAAAACAGTGGCGGGTGACAAGTAAAGGGTACTGAATTTTTTTTCTTTCTCCTTAACTCATCACTCTTAACTCTTAACTCATCACTGTTTTGCTGGGGAAATGAAAGGACATCCGTAGCCCTGTTCACACCCCTGAAGACAGCATTAAACTCCTGCATTTTTTTATCGCCGACAAATAAGATGCTGAGTTCAGCCTCCGGCTGTCTTATGTGCAACAGTATCTTCCTGGCTGCTTTTCTTATCTTCGCTATGTTTAACTGTCTGTGTCTTTGCCTGTTCTTTATCAGAATTTCCATCTTTAAAATCAAAGCCGGGATAATTGATGCGCCTGTGAAACATTCCGGTAAGTATATAACTGAAATTCTTTTTAATTTCATGCAGGTCTTTAAGTGTAAGTTCACAGTCATCAAGCTGGCCGTCTATGAAAAAATGATTAATGACTTTTTCAATAAGCGCGGAAATCCTCGCCGGCGTGGGATCCGTCAGCACCCTTGAAGCTGCCTCAACGGCATCTGCCATAAGCACCAGGGCCGCAACCCTTGTCTGCGGCTTAGGCCCCGGATATCTGAAATCGCCCTGTGCAATATCCTCGTCTTGGTTCTTTGCCTTTTGGTAAAAATAAGTAATAAGAGACATCCCGTGGTGCTGTTGAATAATATTTATGATGGCTTCCGGCACCTTATGCTGTTTTGCAAGTTCTACTCCTTCTTTTACATGGGATATCAGTATCAGCCCGCTCATGTGAGGCGTAAGCTTATCGTGTTTGCTTACAAGGCCGGTCTGGTTCTCAATGAAATAATCCGGCATTTTCACCTTTCCAATATCATGATAATAAGCGCTTACCCTTGCCAAAAGCGGGTTGACTCCAACTGCCTCTGCAGCCGCCTCAACGAGGTTTCCGACTATAATGCTGTGGTGATAT
Source organism: Nitrospirota bacterium (assembly GCA_016207865.1). Classification (GTDB taxonomy): domain Bacteria; phylum Nitrospirota; class Thermodesulfovibrionia; order UBA6902; family DSMQ01; genus JACRGX01. The sequence goes on along the minus strand of JACQZD010000148.1, from coordinate 2,782 downwards.
GTCCCGGGCGCCATAACCAAAAGATTCCGCATCAGGGGCTGATTCAGGTCCAGCAGTTCAAGAAGGCTTATGTCAGTTGTAAGTTTAAAAAGGTATTCAAGGAGCGGTAAAAAAGCAGAGACTAAAATCGTAACTATAATGCCGTTGGCAAATGCAAACACCGCTGTGGCGGGAATATTAATTCCATAGAATTTCCCGCTTAACAGGGTTATCGTCAGAGAGGTAAACATGCAGACAAGTCCGGCAAAAAAACCAGCCTTCCAGAGCGCCGAGCGCTTTTTGCATCTTATTACCCCGAATGCCGCCGTCAGGCCCGCGGCAAAGGTAAAAACAGAATAAAGAGGATTGCCGAGCCACACGCCTGCAAGAAGGCCGGTAATAACTGAAAATACAATTGCAGTATGTATGTCTATCAGCAGGGCCGCCAGCATAGGGCCTACTGCAAGCGGAATGGCATATATTGCCAAGTCTGAATTAATATTGCTGAGCAATTCCGCGGAACTAATCAGGATATAGTAAAAGCCCCTGCCGATAAGTAAATTGCCTGAAAGTAAAATGCCGACAAGAAACATGAACTTGTAATTGTTATGGAATGTCGGCTTATACCGCATAAAATCTTTATAGAAAATAAAAAGGAGGAGTATTACTATGAGGAAAATGCCGATCAACATTTCAGGGGAAAATGCGCTGTCCCACTGTATGATAAAAGCCAGCAGGGCGCTGAAACAGACAAGCATTATAAGTTTTATAATGCTTTCCTTATCAATGCTTTTCTTAGGCGTGGTCTTAATGCCGTTCGTTTTCTTATTAGTCATAGCTTGTTTCATCACCGCCCCTGCGGTCAAATTTTTCGTAAGCCTTTATTATCTGCTGTACAAGCTTATGCCTCACAACATCCTTTTCGGTAAAATATATAAAACTAATCCCTTTAACATCCTTCAGTATCTTTTCAGCCTCTATGAGCCCTGACGCCTTGCCGGCAGGAAGGTCAATCTGCGTTATGTCGCCGGTAATAACCGTCTTTGAATTAAAGCCGAGCCTCGTAAGGTACATCTTCATCTGCTCGGAAGTAGTATTCTGCGCCTCATCCAGTATTATAAATGAATCATTAAGGGTTCTTCCCCTCATAAATGCAAGCGGCGCTATTTCAATAATTCCCTTCTCAATAAGTTTGTGCGCCTTTTCAGCCTCCATCATGTCAAAAAGCGCATCATAGAGGGGCCTTAAATACGGGTTTACCTTCTCAAACATATCGCCCGGAAGAAAGCCGAGCTTTTCCCCGGCCTCAACAGCAGGTCTTGCAAGTATAATCCTGCTGACCTGTTTCTTAAGCAGGGCATTTATAGCCATTGCCATTGCAAGATAGGTCTTTCCGGTACCGGCAGGGCCGATTCCAATCACCATATCATATTGCTTTATTGCCTCTACATACTGCCTTTGAGTCTCAGATCGGGGGACAATGAATTTCTTTCTGGATGAAACGGGGATTGAATTTAGAAACAGATCCTTGAGGGAAATATCCGTATCTCCGGAATCAGACATAGAGCTGAGCGCATGCCTTATATCATCAGGTTTTATGGCATATCCCTCAGCCCTTACAGCCTGAAGCTCTTTAATAAGCCGTTCTGCCTTGCTGGCCGCCTTTTCTTCTCCCTGGATGAGAATTTTATTGCCCCTGATGGCCGTCTCAATGCCTAAGGCCGCTTCCATCGCCTTGAGGCTCTTATCCATCTCATCGTAAAGCATGAAATGGTTTTTCCCTTCCTTGAAATCCAACGTAAGCTTAACCGTTTAAACATCCTCCTTAACTAATAACTGGGAACTATCGTCCCATGAATAATATGCATATATCCTGTCATTCCCGTGAAAACGGGAATCCAGTAATTTTAATAGCTTCTGGATTCCTGCTTCCGCAGGAATGACCCAAAAACCTTAGCTTCTCTATCTTTATTTTAAGTTCTCATTTCCCAGTTATAAGTTTTAACTTATCTAAAGCATACCAAGAAACAAGAGAAAATTCAAAGCCTTACATTTCTTACTTCATATTCCTCATCCCACACTTGTTTTTTACACAATCATCATGGCGTCGCCGTATGAGAAAAACCTGTATCCCGCATCCGCACATTCCGCATAAATCCTTTTAAGGTTTTCAAGCCCTGCAAATGCGGACGTAAGCATCATCGGGGTGGATTTGGGAAAATGAAAATTGGTGATAAGCGCATTTACTACCCTGAATTTATAACCGGGATAGATAAAAATTGACGCCCTGCCCTGCCCTGCCTTTATTCTTCCACTTTTCTCATTTCCCATTCCCCATTTCCCATTTTCTTCACACGCTGCCGTTTCAAGCGTCCTCGTCACTGTCGTACCAACCGCTATCACACGCCTGCCTTCATATTTAGCCCTGTTAATTACATCTGCCGCTGCCTCTGAAATTTCGTATGATTCCTCATCCATCCTGTGATTTTCAATATCATCGGATACCACAGGCTTAAACGTGCCGTATCCGACATAAAGCGTGAGATTGCAGACTTCAACCCCTTTTCTTTTTATCTCACTCAGAAGTTTCTCTGTAAAATGAAGCCCCGCCGTAGGCGCTGCAATAGCGCCGTCTCTTTCAGCATATACAGTTTGATAACATGCATTATCAGACTGCCCCGCCTTTCTCTTTATATACGGAGGCAAGGGCATCACGCCGATTTTATTCAGATATTTTTTTATATCACCGGTATTAAATTTAACATAAACAACGCCGTTATTTTTTGACATATGCGCTGAGATT
>JACQZD010000137.1 GCA_016207865.1 Nitrospirota bacterium | reverse complement strand
TCCCCTTCCGGAGTCTTATACAGCGCCTCCCCCTGAAGTTAGTTGCCCTTCTCGGCGGCGCCGGCGGTATTGTCATGTATAAATTTTCCCAAAAAAGAAGAAACATAATAACACGGGAAATCTCATTATTATTCAGCAAGACCGCGCCGCTGACACAGGAGGAAATTGAGAAAATAGCGTATAAAGGCCTGCAGGTATTTTGCAAAAGACAGATGGAAAACCTTTACTGGGGAAAATTGAATCGTGAAATAACCGGACAAATGACCTCTATTGACGGTATTCAGTATCTTGAGAATGCCTTAAAAAACGGCAGCGGCGCCATTCTGCTCACGGCCCATTTCGGCTCTCATCTCCTCCCCCCTCTTGTATTGGGCTATAAAGGTTATAAGATTCATCAAGCCGCAGGGCCGCCTTTAATTGACAAACAAAGGCCGATATACCGCAGGATATTCAACCAGCGGGTAAAAGAATCTGAGACACAGCCGATTAACTTTATAGTAATCGGACCGTCTACACGCAATATGTTAAGAGTGCTCCAAAAAAATGAAATTTTATTTATCGCATTTGACGGCAGCGAGGCAAGCAAAATGATTCCGGTAAATTTTTTTAATCAAAAAGCCTTTTTTTCACCGGGCACCTTCAAACTGTCGTTTATGACAAAAGCCCCTATTCTGCCGACTTTCATCATAAGGCAGAAAGACGACACTCACAGGATAATTATTGGGCCGCCTTTTGAATTGGTGCCGGCTGAAGACGAAGAAAAGACACTGGCTTTAAATACCGCCCGATTTGCTAAAATATTTGAAGAATATATATTAAAATATCCGTGCCATTATGTAATGACGTTAATGCGCGTGGAAGAACTGATTCAGGAAGGCGCGCTTAAGACAAATCTTTTCCAGACAGAAAGCAAATAAAAGGGAATGCGATGAAAATAAAATATGAAGTCATAAGCCTTCAGCCTCTTCCCGTCAGGAACTTCAGTTTCAGCGAAGTATTTAATTACATGATAAAAGAGGATATGATAAAAATTAAATTTATTGAATTTTCATTCTTCAGGCAAATCATGACGATTTTGCGCGGCTATGAAGGCAAACTGTATTTCTTGCGCATTATTATAAATATGTTTAACCTGATAAAACTGCTCCTGTCTAAAAATAAAACTATTATAATAGGGGCGGCGCCGTACAGCATAGTCATATTTTTGCTGAACCGGTTAAAGTCACGGCACAAATGTATATTCTATACGTCCTGGCCTTTCTGGGACGGAGAGAGGTTTCCTGAAAAAATTTATCTCACTTCACAGAGAAAAGCCTGGCATAAATTTTTAGACGGCATGGTATCTGCCGGTGTAACCAAATCGGCAACCGATGGGGTTGCAAAATACGGGGCAAAAAGTTTTCATATACCGCATTCCATAGATACTAATTTATTCGCGCCGTCAGACAGCAAGCCCGCTTCTGATAAATTAAGGGTGCTGTATATCGGCAAGCTTGTAAAGATAAAAGGGCTGCCGCTGCTTATTAGTTTGATTAAAAATAATAAATGGGAAAATATTGAGTTTCAGGTTGCCGGCGGAGGTCCTTTTGAAAATGAAATAGTAGGTCTGGAGAAGGAGGGCGGCCCTGTTAAATATCTTGGTTTTACAAAAAACCAGAAAGATTTGGTATCAATTTATCAAAACGCCGATATGCTTATCGTGCCGTCTTATCATGAAAATTTTTCAGTCGTGATAATTGAGGCCATGGCCTGCCGGCTTCCGGTGATTGCAACCGGCTGCGCCGGTCCGAAGGAAATAATTGAAGACGGTGCGGACGGCATAATAGTCCCGGTAAACGATGAAGGGGCGTTAAAAAACGCTGTCCTGAAATTAGCCGCTTCGCCTGAATTGCGGGACCGGCTTGCAAAAAACGGCAGGAAAAAGGCTGAGCAAATTTATAATTTAGAAGCAGCCGCAAGACGGTGGCTGACAGTGCTGGAAACTGTACATAAATCATAGAAAGAGGTGCTGATAAAATGAGTATGCGGGGTTTTATTGCAAGGACTAAGGCCAATTTATATTTTAAGCTGCCATTCCATAATCATATTCTCAACATAATAAAACACAGGCGGTTCAGCGGTCTTTATATACCAAAAACAATTCATATTGAGGTCACCAATTTCTGCAATGCGAGATGCACCCTGTGCCCCTACCTGAAAATGACCAGGCCGAAAGGCTATATGCCGTGGCACATATTTGAAAAAATAGTTGACGAATGCACGCAAATAGAAGGCGGCGGACTGAAGATAATCCTGCACAAAGACGGCGAGCCCCTGATGGACCCCCTGCTGTTTAAAAGAATAGAGCATATCAAGACAAGACTTAAAAAAAGCCATATCCATTTTAATTCCAATGCCATGCTGTTAAATGAAGAAAAGGCCGATAGTATCCTGAATTCACGGCTTGACTCAATCACCTTCAGCGTTGACGGCGCCTCAAAAGAAATTTATGAAAATATCAGGCAGGGCCTGAAATATGAAACCGTAGAAAAAAATATTCTGCATTTTTTAAAAAGAAAAAAGGAAATGGGCAAAGAAATCCATGTGACCCTGCAGATGGTGATAAACAAAGACAATCTGCATGAAGTTGACGATTATAAAAAACTGTGGGGGGATAAGGCCGACAGGATATTTATCAAGAAGGCGCACAATTTTTTAGTGCAGAAAACCTCATTCCAGGGCGGCGTGCTGGGCGAAAAACAATTAAGCAGATGCATGCAGACATTTTATCTTATGTTATTCTACTGGAACGGCGATGTCGCATTATGCTGCTGGGATTATGACAATTTAGTCGGAGTCGGGAATATTGAAAAAGGCTCGCTGTTAGAAATTTATAATAATGAAAAGCTCACTAAGGTAAGAAATGCCATGATAAATAAGAACTGCAAAGATATCGCGCCCTGCAATATCTGCTCGCAGATTTACGGGAAAGACGGTCCCCTATGGGATTAAGCGTGAAAGAGAACAATAAAATAAATACACCGGTTTCTTACTGGAAGCTTTTCCGGATAATCCTTGTAATTTTTTCCCTTGTTCTTATGGGCGATGTATTCTTCCGCTGGGACGGGTTCAGGTTTTATGCGTCATTTTCAGACTTTGTGCCGAGCATCGCCCTTATAACAATCCTCTGGGGTCTGATAGCTTCATTTACAGCCTTTTCCATTTGGGTGTGTTTTAAGTCGTTAGAATGGTTTTTGCCCCGCGCTAAATGGAAAATCAATACTGAACACCTTGTGTTTTTCATGAGTGTTCTGGGACTGCTGCTGGTAATAATCTGGACCGCCAAACTGCTTTTCTTCCAGCAAAAAACAACACTGCAATTAAAAATGGCCGTCCTGCTTTGCACGGTTTTTGTATCAATATTTCTTACAAGGCTTTCCCGCAATAAACTGTCTGCCGTTAATGAAATGATTACCCCGCTTGTTTTTCTGTTCGGCATCTGGCTTGTACTCTCCTTCCCGCTGGTAATTTATCATACGTGGCTGAAGGAAAAAAACAGCGCCGTGCCTGAGGAGATGCGCGCAGACTCCAGAACATACAAAAAACAGCCCAATATCATTCTGGTCACTTTTGACGCCCTGACGGCGCGTGATATGTCAGTATACGGGTATCATAAAGAAACAACGCCGTTTATCACTGAATGGGCAAGGACAGCAACCTTATTTAAAACGACCGAGGCTGAAAGCAATCATACGACAGCAACCACCGCCAGCCTAATGACCGGCAAAAGACTATGGACGCATCAGACCTATCATGTGGACGGTTCACGGCCCCTGAGAAGCGCTGCCGAAAACCTTCCCCGCCTGTTGAAAAACAGCGGTTACTTTAATATGGCTTTCATTCAAAACACCTATGCCTCGGTTGAATTATTCGGCATGTCTGAAAGTTTTGATATTGCTCCCATGCCGACCGAGTTTGAAAAACCTGCCTCTTTATACGAATCCCTGAATAAATTGCTTTATCAGACTTTCGGCAATAAGATCAAATTGCATGACTGGCTTATAAAAAAGGATTTTGTTTTATACAAACTATTAATGACCTTCTCTAAGGACTACTCTAAAACAACAGTGCCGGCTGAAGATGTTTTTAAAGGATTTTTTTCAGCTCTTGATACCAGCCGGCCTGAGCCTTTTTTTGCCTGGCTTCACATCCTGCCGCCGCACGACCCTTACCTGCCGCCGGCTCCATATATGGGGATGTTTGACCCTTCACCTAAATTCAGAACGCAAAAAACCCAGACAGAGTTTTTTCTCAAGAAAGGCGCGCTGAAGAAACAGCCGGACATTGAAACAGTAAGGTCCCGCTATGATGAATTCATCAGGTATTGCGATGAGCAGTTCAAGGATTTTATTGCTGAGTTATCATCAAGGAATAAATTAGAGAATACCGTAATTATTTTATCGGCGGACCACGGCGAAGGGTTTGACCCTGATGATTTCGGACATTTTAACGAACACCTTTTTGAGCATGTGACCCATATTCCTCTTATCATCAAGGAACCCGGACACGAACCCTCATGGATGGAAGGGCGGTCGCTGGCGCCTTTTCTGCGCGGAGAAAAACTTCCGCCAATACCGCACTTTTCAATGGCCCTTCACAGCAACCGGATCCGCCGTGAAATTAACAAAGGGACTATTGCGGTATGGGAAAGCGGCTATAAATTAATATATTATTTTAAAGACGGCAAGACCCTGCTTTTTAATCTGAAGAAGGATCCTTTTGAAAAAACAAATCTTTCTGAAAAAGAACCTGCATTAAAGCAGCGTCTTCTCAGCCTGCTTCGTGATAACCTCCAAAATGCCAATGAAAAGATTAAGGAAGAAAATAAGCAGGGAGGAATATAGCTTAATGATTTGCACTAAAAAAATGTTATATGCCGCCGGTATTTTTTCCCTGCTGATAGTTGTTTGTCTTGTTAATCCGCTGTACCCCAAAGAAAGAATTTCAGGAGGTTCTGAGAATTCCGCTTATTCTGAAATGTCGCAGAAAAGAGAACAGATGCGCAGGCTGATAAAGCAAAGGGAGGAAGAAGGGGCGGATCTTTCCGAGGTAATGTCTGTTCTTGAACAATCCCGTATTGCCAGACAAAACGGCGATAAACAGGAGAGTATCAGGTTATTGGATAAGGCGATCACACTGCTTGAAAAAGGAGGGTTTACAAAACAAAAGCAATCCGTAACTGCCGCCGCTGCACAGGGAAGTGAAATAATCGTAGAACTGCCGGTTGGTTCATCACAGGTTGAAGTAACGGAATTAGTGCCGGATGCCGCATCCGGCAAGGATATCGGGACTCATGCGCCTGCATTTAAATCATATAATTTAACTGCCGACAATAAAAAGGTGCGTTTAAAATTAGGCGGTGTGCCTTTATTCGTAAGAGAAATTACAAATCAGTCATCCGAAAAACAAACAAAGCCTGTTACTGCCGGATGCAAGGATTCGCCGTTCGGCATTCACGATATTGATAAGTTTGATGAAAGACTGGCGGATGCGGGAACCTGCTGGGTGCGCCATGCTGGCAAAACATCACTGATATGGGACATGGCAGAGCCTGAAAGAGGAAAATTTGACTGGTCCCGCACAGATGAAGCGTTAAATGAAACTCACCGCAGTAATATTGAAACAATAGTCAACATCAGCACTTTCAATCACTGGGACCAGGGCAGAGCACGGGGACGCGGCAGTAAAAAATTAGTTAAAGATATTGCGGCGTATCAAGCCTTTTTGCAGCAGGCCGTAAGGAGATACCCGTTTGTTAAGGCCTGGCAGATTGAAAATGAGCCTGACAATAAACTATTTTGGCCGGATACGCCTGAAAATTATCTGACATTGCTTAAGATATCCTATCAGGCCATCAAACGCGCGAATCCCGAGGCCCTGGTGGTTATCGGCGGCGCTTCTCATCCAACCGCATTGGACGGAAGGTTCTGGTCGGAGGTGTTTCAGTTATTGGAAAAACAGAGGAGTAAAGAGCGCTATTTTGATGTATTTGATATCCATTGGTTTCTGCATGTAGACAGGTATATGCAGAATATGGAGCAGTTGACTGAATATGTGCGGAACGCAAAGGGAAAGTTGGGCAAAGCCGGTTATCAAACCGTCCCTGTCTGGATTACCGAGATGGCGTCGTATAGCGGAAGTCCGATGGAATTAGGCCCGATTTCAGAAAAACAGCACGCCGGCGAACTTGTCAAATTATATGTTCACTCGCTGAGTCAGGGCGTATCAAAAATATTCTGGGTGAGGTTAATTGAGTGGAGCGGATTCAAAGGAAAGACAAACGGATATTTCGGCAATACAGGACTTATAAACAACCCGCTTAATGACGGTGAATCACACAAAAAACTGGCTTATTATTCATACAAAAAACTTGCGGAACTGTTCAGAGGAGTTAATCTGAAAAATATTGATATTTCAGCTCCCGGAGGACAGGCGCATGCCTATAAATTTGTTAAAGACGGAAATCCGGTTTATTTTGTATGGTAAACACTTATAGTTTGTTAAATCCGAGATTGGCAGGAATAATTTTGTTTCAGTTGGGAATAGGATTGCTGTGTATTTTCATCCCGTGGTATCTGGCCGTTATATTTTCCATTGTGCTGGCCCTGGCAGTCTTTCTTCATCTCAGGCAAAGGTGGTGGGCGTATATATTTGTTTTTTTAATACCATTTATGGGCATTAAATATCCCGCTGTCTATTTAACCGTGCAGGGCTTTGTTAGGGGAGATGCAATCCCCCTGCTGCCTTATCTGTCAATTTTTGCCACCCTATCCTTTTTTATTAACACTATGGTAAATTCCCGTAAAAAAGCCTTCAAAAATCCATTGTTTATCCCGGTTCTCTTCCTTGTAAGCTACGCTGTTTTCACCATATTCTGGAGCCCGGCTGATGTAGAGTTCAACCTGTACTATTTAATGTATCTCCTTGTGGATATTTCACTCTTTTATTTCCTGTTTCATATTATCATCACCAATGATGAAGCTTTTCACAGGAGGCTGATGTGGTGTTTTCTTTTCTCAGGCGTGGCGCTTGCGCTTCAGTCGCTTTGGATTTTGTATCTTATGGCAAGCGATTCTTCCGGCCTCATAACATTAACATCGGTAAAAATATCCGATTGGCTCAGCCTGGACCTTTCCGCAAGACCGCCTGAAAAAGGGATAGAATCAGTTCATGGATTTTTTCTCGGTCCGCAGGAAACATCCATGGTGCTTGATACAATAATTTATGCGGGCATGGGCCTATTGCTGACGGAAAAGGGAAAATTAAAAAGATGGTTAATACGAATAATAATTATAATGCTTATGGTGGTTGTATTTCTCACTGGAACAAAGTCCGGGATGTGGTCGCTTGTAATGATTTCTTTCATATTTGTACTTCTGAGCTCGCAGTTTAGAAAGAATTTTTTCCGTAACGGTCTTATTGTACTTGCAACATTTGTGACTATTATACTGTCTATAATCATTATCTCCGGTCCCAAAAAAAGAGACCCCCGGATTATCAACGTAAGCGCGCAGGACCAGAGTTCCATGGGACAGAGGATAGGATACTGGAAGACCGGATTCAAGGAAATCAGCAAGAGAGAACTGGCGCTTTTCGGTTTGGGGATAGCGGGCTTTAAGTACGTCACCATCCCGCAGATGATATCACATGCCCATAATATCTATCTATCCCTTTTTTTTGATTTTGGCGTTATGGGGCTTCTATTTATCTTTCTAATCATATTTATCTTACTCAACATGTTTTTAAGGATATTGAAGCGCCAGAATACTTATTATCAGCATCTATCCGTGGCCTTTGCAATCAATCTCCTTACCATAGGCGTAATAGGATTAGTCTATATTCCGTACTACATGGGTTATGTGTGGTTTACACTGGCATTGGCGTCATCAACATTCTATATGGCGCACAAAGAGTTATCAAAACAGGAAAAACCTGATAATATTACTGCCGTACAATGAACCTTCCCACAGCAGAGACTATGGGGTATTGAAAATTTAATTAACAAAGGATCTAAAATGAAAGAAATACGGCTGGCCTTGGCGCGTGTAAATTATTCTCAGCTTTACAAGGTGTATGACGGAGGAAAGACCTACACGGTCAGGGATATTCTTACCCCTTATCACCTGCTTACCCTGGCCGGACATGTCCGCAAACGGGGCGTCAAAGTCAAGATTTTTGACGGAGAACTCAAGCTGATAAATCAGAAAGAGCTTGCACGGGAGATTGTTGAATGGGAGCCTGACTTTGTCGGATTCAATTCAACAACCCCGGACATAAATCTTGTAGTGGAGACCTGCGGCCTGATTAAGGAAATGAATCCGCTGATTAAGACAATAGTCGGAGGCCCTCATCCGAGCGCTGTTTCAGAGGATGTTGCAAAACATTTATCTATAGATTATGTCGTAATAGGAGACGGCGAATACCCGCTGGATTTGATAATCAATAAGGAAACAAATAATTCAATAGATAAAGAAATCCGGACCGGCCTGGAAGACGACCTTTATTTTGAAGAAGAATATAGGAAAATCAATTCTCCGAAGGCCTCTAAAATAATCCGCGGAGGGTTAAAAACCCTGATTAATCAGCCGATGCCGGCGTATGATTTGCTTGATTATTCGGAATATCAGTTTACCGACCCTACAAAAGGAAGACAGAACACCGCCTCGGTCATGACAAGCAGGGGATGCCCTTTTAATTGTCTCTTCTGCTTCCACAATAAATCAGTGAGATATAAAACTGCAGAGCAATTTATTGCTGAAGTGGAATATCTTGCAAGGGAAAAGGGCGTGAAATTCTTTTTTGTATATGACGATACTTTTACGCTGAAAAAAGACAGGGTTCTGGAGATTTTAAAAAGAATTAAGGAACTGAAGCTGAAAGGGGTTAATTTTCAGACATCCACGAGAGGGAACCTCATTGATGAGGAATTAATCCGGGCTTTAAAGGAAGCTCATTTCGTGAGAATTACCATGGGAGTTGAAAGCGGCTCAGACAAGATTCTCAACGCCGTTAATAAGGGAGTTACAAAAGAAGATTATAAAAAAGCATTTAAAATGCTCAGGCAATCCGGCTTTGAGACCCGTGCAAGTTTTATACTGGGACTGCCTTATGACACAAAAGAGACAATTAGGGAAACAATTGAATTTTCCAAAGAGCTGGATATATTTCATGCGAATTTTAATATAATGACCCCGTATCCCGGCACTAAGACCTATCTTATGGCGCTTAAGGGAGAGGGCCTTCACTTTAGAAACGGGGAAGATGCAAACAACTGGGATGCCTTCAAGCGGTGGGGCAGCAGTCTGATTAAAACAGATGACGTCACTGCCGAGGAGCTGGAGCAGCTTCAAAAAGATGCAATGATGGAATTCTATATTCAGGAAAAGGTATACAAGCATCATGAGGAATTATTCAAGAAAGGCAATGTATCGCGGTTCTTTTACAGGCCTCTTAATTTTGCATGGAAAAGAAAATACGGTAAAGACATGCCGTTTTGGGACAAGTTAAATAAGGTGGAAGTTGTAGCCGCGGATTGAACAATGGCCTGACCATAAACAATTTTTTTACTTATACACCACGATGAAGGTCTTGCTTATTCAACTGTATTCAGGGACGGAGTGCGAGCCTGTTTATCCGATAGGGCTGTCATATCTGGCTGCGGCGCTGTCGTCGCATGAGGTTAAAATATTGGACCAGAATCTGTGCGCCGGCGACCCCTTTTTAGAAACAGAAAAAATGATTTCTGTTTTTCCCCCTGAAGTCATCGGGATTTCAATAAGAAACATTCATATCTATTCCTTAGAGAAAGGGTATTTCAATCCCGACAAACCGCTCCGCCGGACAATAGACACAATAAAAAAAATTTCAGATAAAATTATTATTGCGGCGGGCGGCCCCGGATTTTCCATGTTCCCCGTTCACTTTATGCGGAATGAGCCGGGGCTCAATTTCGGAGTATTTCTGGAAGGAGAGGAATCGTTTCCCGAACTGCTGGAAAATTTAGATTCGCCGGAAAAAGTAAAAGGGGTATACCGGAGGGATAAAGATGAGGTTCTTTATTCCGGAAGGGATGAGCCTCCGGATTTCGCAGCCCTGCCCATACCGCACCGGGACTTAATCAACCCGCAAAAATATAAAGGGGAATACGCAATCGGCGTCCAGTCAAAGCGCGGCTGCATGTTAAACTGCATTTACTGCGCATATCTTTTTTTGAGCGGAAAAACCTTACGTCTCCGGCCGGCGGAAAAAGTTGCGGATGAAATTGAAAACCTAATTAATAATTACGGCATAAGTGAGTTCACCTTTGTGGACCATGTGTTCAATATCCCGAAGGCGCACGCTGAAGAGATATGCAATGAAATTATAAAAAGGGGCCTTCAAATCCGGTGGAGCGCATGGTTTAACGAAAAGTTCATGGATGAAAACTTCGTTGCTTTGGCAATCAAGGCCGGATGCAGCTTTTTTGAGTTTTCCCCCGACGGCTACAGCAACCGCAGCCTTAAATGGCTGAAGAAAAACATTCAGACAAAAGACATCATTAACACTTTTCGTCTGCTGAGACGAAAAAAACAGATTAAAATAGGGTATAATTTCATGCTGGGCATTCCGGGACAAAATATTTTTTCATTATTAAGGCAGGCAATATTTTTTCTGAAGCTGAAGGTCTTCCTCGGCAACAGGTTAAAATTGCTTACCTTCAATAAGCTCGGCATTGACCCGAATACGGATTTGGAGAAAATCGCCCTCAGCGAGGGCGTCATTACCCCGGGAACCGATCTTTTTAAACCTACTTTTTATGAAGTCGGCATTATAGGCCGGATAAAAAAGCATCGGGGATTTACATCCGTTTTAAAGTTATTAAAAACAAAAACATTTGCTAAAAGCGCTAAATCAGATGGACCATAAAAAAATAAAAGTAATGGTTATCGGGATAGACGGGGCTACCTTTGATGTAATAAACCCCTTAATCAGCCGGGGAAAATTACCTAATCTCAAGCAGTTAATTGATAACGGCGCAAGCGGACAACTGAAAAGCACCATGCCTCCCCTTTCGCCTGCCGCATGGTCCACATTTCAGACGGGAAAAAATCCGGGTAAGCACGGGGTCTTTGACTTTTTCAGAAATTCTCCCGGAGAACACGGATATCTGCCTGTAAATTCAACTTTCTTAAAATCAAAAACCTTATGGGAAATTTTGTCTGATTACGGGAAACGCGTGGGCGTGCTTAATATCATGTTCAACTACCCCCCGAGGGAAGTAAACGGATTTATTGTCTCAGGCAAAGAAACGCCGTCTGAAGAAAGCGAATACACATTCCCCCCCTCCCTAAAGAATGAACTGCTTCAGGTAGACCCGAAATATGAAGCAGAGCCTTTTAAACGCGTCTCTAAGACCGGAAAATTT
>JACQZD010000136.1 GCA_016207865.1 Nitrospirota bacterium | reverse complement strand
GTTCGAATGAAGTCATTGAGTCGTCGGGTCATTAAATGATGGTCTCGCAAAAACTCGTCATTCCCGTGCAGGCGGGAATCCAGGTTAATCCTGGCTTATTAATCCCGCCATTAGCGGGACTGGATTCCCGTTTCCACGGGAATGACGGAAAAAACAACATGGAACTTAAGAAACACAACGCTAAGACAGATACTCTTTCAAAAACTTCCCTGTATGTGATTGTTTTTGTTTTGCAACGTCCTCAGGCGTGCCTTCTGCAACAATACTGCCGCCTGCGTCCCCGCCTTCTGGGCCTAAATCTATGACCCGGTCCGCGCATTTTATGACATCCAGATTATGCTCAACCAGCAAGACGGTGTTGCCCGCATCCACAAGTCCGTTTAAGACGCCGAGCAGTTTTTTGATGTCCTCGGGATGAAGCCCGACGGTCGGCTCGTCAAGGATATAAAGATAGCCGCGCCTGTTTGCGGCCCTGAGTTCGGCGCATATCTTAAGCCTCTGCGCCTCTCCGCCTGAAAGCGTGGTGGCAGGCTGTCCTAACTTAAGATAGCCCATGCCTACGGACGCCATTAATTTCAGCCCCTTTGTGACTGACGGCAGGCGTGAGAAAAATTCAACTGCCTCCTCAACTGTCATTTCAAGGATACCGTGAATATTTTTGCCGTTATATGTAATTTCCAATACCTCAGGCTTGTACCGCCTGCCGCCGCATTCTTCGCATTTCACATAGAGGTCCTCAAAAAAATACCTCTCAAGCCTTTGATAGCCTGCCCCTGCGCAGGCTTCACAGCGTCCGCCTTCCGTGTTAAATGAAAAATGCCCTGCCCCATAGCCTAAGTTTTTTGCCTGTGCAGTATCTGCAAAGAGTTTTCTTATCGGATCAAAGGCCTTGATGTATGTGACAGGATTTGAGCGCGGGCTTTTTCCTATGGGATGCTGGTCTATTATCTTTATCCCTTTCAGATATTCAATGCCTGAAATTGATTTAAACGGCAGCGGCTCTTCATTCGCTGTCTTAAAAGCCTTTGCAACAGCATTATAAAGCGTATCCTCTACAATAGTGCTTTTCCCGGAGCCTGAGACTCCGGTAATACACGTCAATGTCTGAAGCGGGATATTTATGTCTATGTGTTTCAGGTTATTCCCGCAGGCGCCCTTTATAGAAAGCCTCTTGCCGCTGCCCCTTTTCCTGTATTTCGGGACCGGTATTGACGCCGTATTGTTTAAGTAAGCCGCTGTAAGCGTATCGGATTTCAGGAAGTCTGGCTTCCATTCTGTAAAAAGTATGTGTCCCCCTTTTCCGCCTCCGCCCGGCCCAAGCTCAACGACCCAGTCGGCAGAATTGATAACAGCCTTGTCATGCTCTACGGCTATGATGGTATTGCCTATGTCTGCAAGCTCTCTCATTATCCCCGCAATCATGTCCACGTCTCTCGGATGAAGCCCGACTGTCGGCTCATCCAGCACATAAAGAGTTCCTGTAAGTCTTGAGGCCAGCTGGCTTGAGAGATTTATCCTTTGCGATTCGCCGCCGGAGAGTGTTTTTGACAGCCGGTCCTGAGTAAGATACCCGAGCCCTACCCTGAGAAGAAAGTTTAGTTTGAGATTAATCTGCCTGAGTATTTCAGCCGACATTTCTTTTTCGTATTCTGAAAGCCTGAGTTCTGAGAAGAAAATGCTTAGTTGCGACAAGGGCTTTCTCGCGAGTTCAGCAATATTGAGTCCGCCGACTTTATATGAAAGCGCCCCGGGCTGGAGCCTGTTCCCGCCGCAGAGACTGCATACAACAGGCTTTCTGTACCTGCTTAAAAATACTCTCACATGGAGCTTATATCGTTTGCCCTCCAGTTCCTCAAAAAATTCATTAACCCCGTAAAAATCCGGATTGCCTTTAAATATTAATTCCCTTGTTTCAGCAGGCAGGTCTTTGTACGGCACATCAAGAATTTTTTTTGCATCTTTTGTCTTGGCCCATTTTGCAAACTGCCTGTACCACCATCTGTACGCAGGCTTGCTCCACGGCTCTATGGCGCCGTCTGCAAGGGAAAGGTCTTTGTCCGGGATAATGATGTCCTCTGAATATTTCAGCGTATTGCCGAACCCCTTGCATTCGGGGCATGCGCCGAGCGGGTGGTTAAATGAGAACAAAAGCGGATGGGGCTTCGGCAGTTCAATATTGCAGGCATGACACTTCAGATTTGATGAAAATGTAAGGGCAGCAGGAGGGGGGCCGAGGATTTCAATCGTGACTTTTCCGTTTCCTTCTTTCCATGCAATCTCAACCGAGTCTGACAGACGCGGCTCGTCTTTGATGATGAGGCGGTCCAGAACAATAAACCTTCCACCTTCATCCTTATTCAATTTTTCCGCTTCTTGTATCTCTACAACTTCCCCGTCAATCCATATCCTGTGAAAACCCCTTTGCTGAAGACTTTGCAGAGATTCCCCGGATTCAAAGAGGATTAATGCCTTCTGTCCTGAATATTTTTCAATAAGCTCCTTAGCGGCAGTTGACGGCTCCCATAGCTTCAGCTCCCTGCCGCATTTCGGGCAGTGAGGCGCTGATATTTTTGAATAAAGGAGCCTGAGGTAATCATAGATTTCAGTAGCCGTGCCGACGGTTGAACGCGAGGACTTCACCGGATTTCTCTGCTCCAGGGCTATGGCAGGCCTGATGTTATGGATGGCCTCAACATCAGGCCTGTCAAGTTTTTCAAGGAAAAGCCTGGCGTAGGTTGACAGGGATTCAATAAACCTCCACTGCCCTTCTGCAAATATGGTGTCAAATGCAAGCGACGACTTGCCGGAGCCTGATACGCCTGTGACTGCAATGACTTTATTATGCGGAAGGCTGAGGCTGATATTTTTAAGGTTATTCTGCTTTGCGCCTTCAATGATGAGTTCATGCCGGGACATCTAAATATTTTAACAGGTTTTTAAAAATTATCTTATGTAAGCCTCTGTGACGTAGCGGCGCATCATCCTGTGGGTATTGAAATAGTAGGCATTTTTCCCGATGGCATTCTGCATCATCCTAATCCATTCCTTGCGTTCCTTGTAGTATCTGGGGATTACGCATTTCTCAAGCTTAGAGTAAAGGTCCTCCGCATCTATCTTGCTCATATTCCTGTCAGGCTGTATTTCCGTAGGGGCAGGACCTATGGCCCATCCGGTAAATCCCTCAATATGCCCCTCTATCCACCAGCCGTCAAGGACGCTGAAATTTACAACGCCGTTATGCGCCGCCTTCATGCCGCTTGTGCCTGAGGCCTCAAGAGGCCTGAGCGGGGTATTAAGCCAGACATCAACGCCTGAGATAAGCCTGAGGGCAGTACTCATATTATAATTTTGAAGGTATGCAATTTTTATCTTCCCTTTAAACTTCCCGATTTGGGAGAATATCCTTTCAATTGCATGCTTGCCGTCCATATCCCTCGGATGCGCCTTTCCTGCGTAGATAATCTGAATCTTGCCGGTTCCGATTCTTTCAAGCCTCTCCGGGTCAAAAAACAAAAGATCCGGCCTTTTGTACTCGGTAATTCTCCTGGCAAACCCGAGCGTAAGCGTGTCGGCATCCATACCTGCGTCTGAAACGGAATTCACATAATCAATGAGTATTTTTTTTGCCTCCAGATGCGCATTCCACATCTCTTCATCAGGGATTGCGCCAACCCTGACAAATATTTCAGGCTCGTTGGCCCAGCCGGGCAGATACTTGTCAAAAATCCTTTTCATGCTGTCTGACGTCCATGTAAATGAATGTACGCCGTTTGTTATTGCATTTATCCTGTACCCCGGGAACATGCTCTGGGAAACTTCCCCGTGTTTTTTTGCCACGCCGTTTACATACATGCTCAGGTTAAGGCCGAGCATAGTTAAATTAAGATGCTTTGCGCCTGCAAGTTTATACAGGACTTTCTCAGGGAAATAATCTCCTGCAACTTTATTATAAAGTTCGTAAGTGAACCTGTCGTGTCCCGCCTCAACAGGCGTGTGTGTTGTAAAAACGCATAAGTCCTTTACGGTTTCAAAATCCCATATGAACGATTCATCCCAAACTTTTTCAAGGTCTTTCTTATGCTCATGGAGCAGTTCAAGCGTGAGAAAGGCTGCGTGCCCTTCATTCATGTGGTATTTCTTCACCCTGAATCCGAGTTTTTTCAGCATCCGAACCCCGCCGATGCCCAAAAGCAGCTCCTGCTTCAGCCTGTAACATTCGTCTCCGCCGTAAAGATGGTCTGTCAAGGCCCTGTTCTCAGGGCTGTTTTCAGGCAGATTGGCATCAAGGAAGATTACCGGGACATTTCCGCCTCTCAGACTTTCAACAAAATAAATCCAGGCCTGTAAGTGAACAGGCTTGCCTTCAATCGTTACCGCCACTTTCTCAGACACCACAGTCATAAGCGACGAGGGCTCCCATGTCAGAGGCGATTCTGTCTGATGTCCCGTGCCGTCTATCTCCTGCTTGAAATATCCCTTGCGGCTGATAAGTGTAATTGCCACAAAAGGCAGTGAGAGGTCCGCGGCGGATTTTACAGTATCGCCGGCCAGTACGCCGAGCCCGCCGCAGAAAGTCGGTATTTCATCCTTTAATCCTATCTCCATGGAGAAATACGCAATCTTCGGCTCTTTGGTGTATTCCTTTAGAATTGCAGTAATATTCTGTTTCATAAAAATGTCAAACTATTTATTATACAAAATTTGGGAAAATAATTTTGGATTTTTACTTGTTATGCGGGCACATTCTTATAAATTATGTCATTCCCGCGAAAGTAGAGTCTGTCATTCCGTGCATGACACGGAATCCAGATATAAGAAGACACTGGATACCTGCCTTCGCAGGTATGACATTAAAGGTATTTTCATGCTCCCTTATGATCCCGACGCTTTGGGATCATGGCGATTCCCGATGCATCGTGACGGAGTGACGAAAAAGGCGATACGCGCAATAAGCTACTTGCACACACTCCGGACCTGCTTTAAATCCGTAAGGCCCTTAAACACCTTTGCGATGCCGTCCTGAAAGAGCGTTCTCATGCCTTCTTT
>JACQZD010000135.1 GCA_016207865.1 Nitrospirota bacterium | reverse complement strand
CGTCAGCGCCTCAGGGACTTTGAGCTTTTTTCTGCGCGCCTTTTGCGGAAGGAAATTACCGAGCATTTCTTTTAAATTCATCTCCATTTCGTCCATGCCGATATTTGAAACAATGCCAAAGGGCACGACTTTTTCATGCACTTCAACATCCACATATCTCTGGTCCAGCCTGCCTTCTTTGAGCTGGGCCCTTAATTTTTCACGCGTCTCTGTATAGCTTTCCTTCTCCTCTTCTGTCTTTGCAATGGCCTCGGCAGTTGCCGGTTTCCTGCCCATGCGCGGAAACGGCAGTAAAAGGTCCAGGAGCTTTTCCTCGGCAAGCGTTTGGGCTTTTTCATAAACTTTTTCCATATGCTCAATCCGGACCATGCTTACAGCCAGCCCCGTCAGGTCTCTTACCATAGACTCAACATCCCGGCCCACATAACCGACTTCTGTGAATTTTGAAGCCTCAACTTTTATGAACGGCGCCCCGACCAGTCTTGCAAGCCTCCTTGCAATTTCGGTCTTGCCTACACCTGTAGGCCCTATCATGAGAATATTTTTTGGAAGCACCTCGTCTCTTAAATCATCTGAAAGCTGCTGCCTCCGCCATCTGTTTCTGAGGGCGATAGCAACGGCCCGTTTTGCCTTGTCCTGTCCGATTACGTATTTATCAAGCTCTGCTACGATTTTTCTTGGTGTAAGGTTATCCATAATAATGGTCAAATCAGCTCCTCTATTGAAATTTGCTCATTTGTGTATATGCATATCTTTGATGTAATTTTCATTGCCTCATTAATAAGGTCCTTTGCTTCAAGGTTTGAGTGCAGCATAAGCGCCTTAGCCGCTGCCTGCGCATAGGGACCTCCGGAGCCGATGGCGGCGATGCCGTCCTCAGGCTCAAGCACGTCGCCGTTGCCTGATATGATAAAGGTATGCTCCCGGTCCGCCACAATCAAAAGCGCTTCAAGCCTTCTGAGTATTTTGTCTGTCCGCCAATCTTTGGCAAGCTCTACTGCTGCCCGTGTAATGTTGCCCCTGTAAGTTTCAATCTTTGCCTCAAATTTTTCAAAAAGGGTGAACGCATCGGCAGTTGCGCCGGAAAAACCGGCGATTATGTTATCGTTGTACATCCTTCTGATTTTTTTTGCGTTATGCTTAATTACCGTCTGCCCGAGCGTTACCTGCCCGTCTCCGGCAATTGCCGCCTTCCCGTTTTTCCTTACGCAGAGAATTGTTGTACCGTGGAACATCTTCGTCTCCTTAATTCTTAACTTTTAACTCTTCACTCTTAACTCTCAACTTCTCACTGTTTTTCGCCATAGGGTGCGCCTTGTCATAAACCTCCATGATATGGGCAATGTCCACATTTAAGGCGTGGGGACCGAGGTGATTTTTAAGCGCAACCATCCTGCTGTACTTTACTACTATACGTCTGACGCTCCTGTCTGTCAACCTCTCGCCGCGGTTATTCAGAAACAGCGCCTGAGACTTTTTCTTTATTGCGATTCGTTCAGGAAGATAATTCTTAAGCGCATCAACTGCCTTTGACCCGATAGGGACTATCCTCTCTTTTTTCCCTTTTCCCTTAACCCTCAAAAGAAACTCTTTCATGTCAAAATCATTCATGTCAAGCGTGGTCAGCTCTGATACCCTCAGCCCTGATGAATAAAGGAGTTCAAGTATGGCTTTATCCCTGGACATGCTGAAGGTTTCTCCCTTTGGGGCGTCTATGAGCGAGAACACTTCGTCAATTGTGAGAAATTTCGGCAGGGCTTTGGGAACTTTAGGGCTTGAGACGAGTTTAGCGGGATTTTTTTTGACAAGGGCTTCCCTGTTTAGGAATTTAAAAAAAGACCTGATGGTTGCAAGCTTTCTTGCAATGGAGGTTTTTTTGAGTTTTCTGCTGTAAAGTGATGCAAGAAAGCTTCTTATGTCCAGATTGTCAATGTCATTTGGTTTTTTGTCCATGAATGAAAAAAACTCCTCAAGGTCTTTGTTATACGCCCTGAGGGTGTGGACAGATACATCACGTTCCGCCTTAAGTGAAATGTTGAATTGCTCAATGAGTTTGTTCAAATTATCTTACTCCATCTAACGATGTATTGTAACAGGTCGGAGCTGAGATGTTATGATTTTTTTTATTCATCTTTTATCCTTCAACCTTTATCCTTCAACCTCATGATATCCTCACAAAATATCCAGCCAATGCCGCAAGCAGAATTAATATAACCCCTTTAATTATCTTCTTGTATATCCCTGCAATCTCAGCCTTAAAGTATTCTCTTGTCAGCACAAGGCACAGGTGCACAGGGGAGAGCAGGACGCCTGTGTAGCCTGAGGCAAAGGCAAATGAGATAGAGGCTATATTCTGCGTATTTTCAAGCCCTAAGATTATCGGGAACGTACTGCCCACAAAACCCACTGTCAGCCCTGTGAGCAGTCCTGAAATAAAGGGGATGATAAAAAGCACCGGCAGCACAGGAATCCCTCTTTCTGAAAAAAATGCGCTTATATTTGATACAGCGCCTGAGGCATTAAGCACAGCCTTAAAGGTCATTACTCCGAGGATGATTGCGATAATCTCAAAAGAAAATCCTTCCCTGATTGTTACAGTGATGTCTTTGAAAGAATATCTTAAAAATATGAACAATCCTAAAATCACGGCCCCCATACTCAGTGAAATGTCAAGATGGAAAACTATCACCATTATCAAAATTAAAATTAACGGCAGAAAACTCATCAGTCCGCGTACTGTGATTGTCTTAAAGCCTTCTTTATGCACCCCGACTCCTTTAAGTCCCCAGAAAATTCCGCTTATGATTAGGCAGACAGAGTAGGGTAAGTTTGCAATTATAAGGCTTCTCAGCGGATATCCGGAAATCGCAGATGCAAGGACAACGCCGGGATAAAGTGGAAGTATGAACTCCCACGGATGCCTGAACCAGTAATTGATGAACGCCTTTTTCTCAGGTGATACTTTAATTCCTTTTGACGCCTCTTCAACCATTGGCGCTGAAAAAAGGGCGCCGCCCATAGACGGCAAAAGCCCTATCAGTGCAGGCATTGACGCCATTAGAATTCTTCGGTCCATGACCATTCCCCTGAAGGAGTCCATCATTTCCTGCATCAGTCCTTTCTTCCTTGTAATGTTTTCAAATATCCTTATCAATGTAAGGGCAATTGCAAGCATGAGCGTTGTCTTATCAGTGACTGCTTTTAATAGAGCCCTGAGAAAGTCTCCGGGCGCAAGCAGGTAAAAAACTGATAGGATGACTGAAGATAAAACCATTACAAGCCCTAAATTCCAGCGCTTTTTCAGCAGCAGGACGATGATTATGAATACGGCTGTTATTTTCAGTATGTCAGGCATATGTAGAAGATACAAGATACAAGATGCAGGATGCAAGATTCTCTAAGAGGCAAATCTGTGTTTTACGACAACGGCATATATGCCTGAAAAGCTTTAAGGCAACACCTTAAAAGTCATGCTGCCTTTTAACAGATAGTTCAGAAAGCAAATACTTAAACCTTTTTGCAGCATGACAGATAATAATTATGGTTGCATTCTTAAAGGGTTGAAGGTATATGCTGTTGTCAATATCGTGTATCGTGAATCTTCCGATATTTTTGTGCTAAAATGACCGTGTGTCAGACAAGAAAAAATCCACTCTCAGAATCGGCAAAATTCCATATGCCAATTTGTTCCCTATTTATCACTATCTTGAGGACAAATGCAGAAATGCAGGATATAAATTCGTCAAAGGCGTGCCGTCCGCATTAAATAAAATGCTAAGGGACGGGAAAATAGATGTAAGCCCGTCGTCATCCATAGAATTCTTAAAATGCAGGGATAAATATTCAATCATACCGTGGCTTTCTTTAAGCGCCGAAGGCCCTGTATGCAGTATTTTTTTATTTTCAAAATACCCGTTGGAATCGCTAAATAAAAAAAGCATTGCCGTATCTTCCCAGTCTGAAACCTCCGTAGCTCTGCTCAAAGTCCTTCTCAGGGATTTTTATTCGCTCAGGTGCAAATTCAAAGAGGTGAACAGCAGTTCTGTCAAGAAAATCCTCTCTGATTTCTCCGCCTGCCTGCTCATCGGTGACGATGCGATGAAGGAAGAAAAGAAAGTTAAGAGTTATGAGTTAAGAGTTAAGAGTGAAAATAAAGACAATCCATCACTGTATGTTTACGATTTGGGTGAACTATGGTTTAAACACACAGGCCTGCCGTTTGTATTTGCGCTCTGGATTGTAAAAAAGAAGACTCTTTCTGAGAAAAAAGAGCTAATCAGAAGGTTCACATCTGATTTAGTCAGGGCGAAGGGGTATGCATACAAGAAGTTCCCTCTAATCGCAAAACATGCATCCCAGAAAAAATGGCTGAGTGAAAAAGAACTGGTTCAGTACTGGAAATGCATTTCGTATGATTTTACGGACAGGCATATGGAAGGGCTTTGCTTGTTTGAACAGTATGCGTTTAAAAAAAGGGATTAACCACAGAGCACACAGAGCATGTTTAAAATGAAGAAAGCAAATTCAAAAATCGATTAACCACAGATTTCGCAGATGACACAGATTAAAAAATTTTCTAAAAAATCTGAGTTAATCTGTGTAATCAGTGGTTAAATTCAGTTTTATTTCCCTCAGTGCCCTCTGTGGTTTTCTTTATTTTAATGTTTCAAGGGCTTTTCTGTGAAGTGATTCATTTGCCGATGCGAGAATCGGAGAAATTTTCTCAAGGCCTGCAGGAATTTTATCTAAATTTTTCCCAGCTAAATCCGTAACAATCCCGCCTGCTTCTTTGACAAGAAGCCAGCCTGCCGCAAAATCAAAACTCCTTGACGGTGCAGGCGTTATAAACATACTGACTGCGCCCTGCGCAAGAAATGCCATGTCAATGGCAGTAGAGCCTAAGCACCTCGTCCTGTTGAAAAGAGAGAGCAGGGGCATAATTTTTGGAATGTCAATTTTAGGCGTCTGAGCTTCGTAAGCAATAACGGAACAAACATCATCCCGCTGAGTTTTAATTGGCGCCCCATTTAAAAAACTGCCGCCGCCTTTAATGGCCCAGAATTCATCTCCGTTAATTAAATTTATCACATAACCTGATTTGGTATGTTCAAGCGTATCACCTTCAATGACTGCGATTGATGTTGAAAACAAAGGCAGTCCTGATACCGCATTTCTACTTCCGTCAATAGGGTCTATCAGAAATTTCAAGCCTCCTCCTTTTATGTCTTTAAATCCATACTCTTCCGATATGATTGTAACGGGCTTGTTGAGTTTTTCTATTTCCTCAAAGATTATTTCTTCGGCGCGCTTGTCAATCGGGTATGTTTTGTCGCCGCCTGCGCCTTTGCCGAGGAGCGCGCTTCCATGGAAAGCCTGCGCAAGCGGAGGAATCTCCTGCCGCAGGCGTCTGCCGATTGTTCTAAGGACTGTAATGTTCATAACTATAAATATAGATTATTAAAATTGTAAAAAATTCTGGATTCCCGTTTTCACGGGAATGACGTCATTCCTGCGGAGGCAGGAATCCAGTAAGCCGAAAAATTTTTTGTAATTACAGATATTTATTTACCTTATCAATACTAAACGATTTATCATTTAATACTCCATGCATGAAATTAAAAAGCTTTCTTCTGTTCGCTTTTGACACCTTTGGGTAAAAGACCGGGTTTGCAACAACTGCACCCCTGAAGGCATAGAAAGGCGCAGCTACTTTATAAATTTTATTATCGCCTGTTTTCTTGACATAATCTTCGTAAAACAATCTTATCGCTTCAAGAAAGGCGCCCTTTAATTTGCCGAAGTGGTTTAATGAGAAAAAGATATAGTTAATCGTAAGCGCAGTTATATCATCTGCGGCATCTCCCCACGGCCCGCGGCTCCGGTCAAGGAGGATAAAGTCAGGTTGACTGTTGACCGTTGACCGTTGACTGTCAACTGTGAACTGTGAACTGTGAACTGTTTTGAACCATATATTCCCCGGATGAAAATCCCCGTGTATTTGGCAAAGGCGGTGTGTTTTAGATTTCAGCCTGGCCCGCCAGTCAATGCACATCTTCTCTATATCCGCCATTTCCTTAAAACTTAAAACTTTGTCGGGATATGTGTCAAAAACGCCCATCAGACATTCGCCATGTCCGATGGTATCTCTTATTTTTCTCAGGTAAAGCGGTTTGGAAATTTTTTTGACTGAATGAATATCCGCAAGATACGAGGTCATGGACTTTATTTTTTCAATGTCTATTGGATTAAGCCTGTCTTGCTTTGCAAATGACACCAAATCGTTGAAGTAGTGCCTGCCTTCAGCCTTTTCCATGAGTAAATAATATTCCCTGCCTCCGCCTATTGCCTTTATTGAACCGTCTTTCATTTCTGCAAGCACATCAACTGCTTTGATGTGCTTAGGAAGGGTTTTAAATTCATCAAGATCCATGAGGAATACGCCGGCCCTGTCCGACGGATAGTCATGCCCTAGACCTTCAGGGAAGAGCCTTTTTATGCCGTAATGCCTGATATCTTTTTTTATTTTTATTTCTGCGAGAAACCCTGCGCCCTGAACGCCGTGTCCGAGCTTTTTAATATCCACACTGCCTGCGCCCGGAAATTCTTTCTTAAGAAAAGTGGCTAATGCCTTTTTATTGATCATGATTGCCTATCTGGCTGTTTCAAGATAGCGGGTTGAGTCTATCGGGCGTGTG
>JACQZD010000134.1 GCA_016207865.1 Nitrospirota bacterium | reverse complement strand
TGTTTTAGGAGCCGGTGCTGTTATGCGTTGGGGTTTCTGCACGGCAATGGTTTTTTTAGCGGAAGGGGCTATAAGTGACTGCAAAAGATAAACCGTTAATATGCCTGAGATTACAACTGCGCCCAACAGCGCTGAGTACAGGATAATCTTTTTCTTGTGGGCAGATTCCGTTGCAATGATGTTCTTGAGGTTCGGCGTGATTTCCCGTTTTGTCTGCTGTTGTTTAACCTTTGAAAGCAGGTCAGCAAGCAGGCTCACCGTATCTCCATATCTTTCTCAGATTTGTCACTTACGCTGAAGAAAAATGTTGAGTCAGGACTTTTAGGCTGTGTTTTTAGTTCAGGTTTCTGTTTTTTATTCTTCATCTTTGAGCCTTCAGCTTTAAGGATATTATAAATCTTCCATGAATATTTAACCTTCTTGTGAAGGCTTACTGCATTATAACAGCCGATTGCCTCCCATGTATATCCATATCTGTCAAAACATTTATTCAGAATGTTTGCGCCTGTCTTCAGGTTGTAGCACGGGTCAGACAGAAGCAGGCCTGAATCCAGGTGCATGCTTTTAATCCAGGAGGAATTTATCTGCATCAACCCCATATCCTGAGAGCCGTCCGCATTTATATTTACCGCCAGAGGGTTTAAATTGGATTCGGTCTTGCTGATTGTACGGAGGAGTTCGGGATTTATGCCGTAAGCGTCTCCAGCCTCCTCATAGCAGAATGCAAATAAGCCTGAGGGCAGGGCAAATAATAAAGCTGTAAGGGTTAAAGCAATTTTAATCCCCATTTCTTATATTATAGTTAATAATAAAGGTGTATGCCTCTGCGTGTCAAATTTTTTCTAATGCGGGATTGAGGAAAAAAGGCGGGACGGATTATCCGTCCCGCCTTTTTTTAAGAATTACATATCATCTACATTGTGGCATTCACCGCAGGCGTTTGTGTAGGGTATGGGCATTGCCTTTCCGGGCTCTACGCCTTTGACTCCTATATTGTCTTTTCGCGGGACATCAAAGATGTGTGATGTGATGTCGTTCATCCAGTAGTTCTTCCCGTCTTTTTTAGCAAGCCCTTTTCCTAAACCTGCGCCTGTCTGCATTGTTTTAGCGTTGTGGCAGTCAATGCAGTTAATCCCTTCGTGCTCCGCTCCGACCTTTGCCAGTGTATGCGCCTTGACGTCTGACATCGGCTTATGACATGACAAACACAGGGTGTTTTTGCCGTCGTCAACGGGAGCCCTCAACTGGTGCCGCACCTCGGTTATGCCGTGAGGGTCATGGCAGTCGGCGCATATCATGACGTGAGTTCCGTTCCTGTATTTTTTTGATTTTATAAAATCCGTCCCCTGCTGATGGTGGGACTTGGAATGCAGTTGATCGGGCCAGAAGTCTTTTTGGCCTGCATCCTCTCTTGATGTGAAGTTTACGAGGAATTCGTTTCTGCTTGTGCCGGGTATCATCATTTTATTGTCTTTACTTACCGGCTGGTCATTCTTCAGGTGGCCCTGAGGCCTTGAATGGCACTGTTCGCATATGACAGAGGCCCTTGCCGGAGGAAGTTTTCTCGGACTGACGATTGTTGAAGCTTTTTTCGCCTTTGGCGCTTTTACATGCTCAGAACCGGCGCCGTGGCATACCTCGCAACCGAGATTAAGTTCATTCGGTATGCCGTCTCCGTCAATATCCAATTCGCCGTTGGGGTCATTGACAGCGCCTGCAACATAACCGCCGGATACCGTAGGCGTAAGGCTGTAACCTGTGAAATGACATGACGCGCACTCAATCTCAAAAGACTTTTTTTTAGGCGGGTCAGTCAATTTTTTTGTTTCTTCGTTAAAGAACCAGTCGGCATGGTAGTCCCTCCACTGCTTTCTTGCTCTGTCATTGTAACTGTCATCTCCTAAAGAGTTATACTGTACAAATGGGAAGAGAGACTCACCAACCCGTACGAGGTAACGCTGTTTATAAAGGCCGCCTCCGTATGTCATCTCAACAGTGTAAGTCCTCGCGGGGTCTGCGGTGTCTTTCAGGTTTTCAGTTTTAAACTTTAGCTTCCCGTCCGAGTCTTTAAAAAAGGCGGCTGTAAAGCTTGCGGCAGACGGGTCTGACGGCATTTTCTCTGACATCATGTATTTGTCAAAACTCCTGCTTTTATCAAAGTTGTAGAAATAAAATTTAAGGCCTGCCGTGAGTTTGTCCAACCCGTCATTAAACTTTGGGAAACGGGAGAAATCCTGCAGCTTGCCCGGCTTGCCGATGACGCTTATCCCGAGTTTATGAAGGGTTTTTTTCTCACTGCCGTAAGCGGCATGGCAGGAAAGGCATTTGGATGAACCGACGTAAACCGCGTTTGCCGGTATACTGCCGGAAAGCATTATCTTTATGTTTTTCCCCTTAAACTCCGATGAGGAGACGGCCTTGTTTGATTTATCGCCGCCCGGCAAATAAGTCTTGTCAGAAGGCTCTACATAAATAAAGTATTTTCCCTCGGGAACATCGGCAATCCGGAAATTCCCCTTCTTGTCGGTCGTTGCCTTAATGTATTTGTCGGCATTGACAGCGAGGTTGTCCTCAAGAGGCTCGTCATTAGGCGAGTTGCCCTTTACCTCAAGCGGTGTTTTGCCCATTTCTTCAACATCTTTTGAAGGAATCAGATAAACGACTGATTTTTCAATTTTCTGCCCTGATGAATCCTGGACAGTGCCTTTCAGCGTGTTTCCGTTTGTCTTCCCGCCTTGAGCCTGAGTGCTGTATACGGCAAAACTAAAGAAAAAGGCAGTAAGCATCATAAGATATGAAATTTTTTCTCTCATCCGATTTTCCTTTCTGTTGAAGTATTTTCAAATCCCCAAACCATTGTGTTCTTATTTATAAATAAGCTATTTTCCCACCACCTTTCTTAGAATCAGGCCTTTGTGTGTTGTGCACGAACTTTTTTAGCGCTATTTATAGCCTATCAAATTTTCGTAAGAAGTCAATATAAAAAATTTAGACATTACGGCTTGTTATGACTGACACTTATATGCTATAATTATTATTTAAATTCAAATACCTAACACAACACATCCGGAGGTTTTTAAGATGCCTGTTTACGAATATGAATGTAAAAGATGCGGCGGCCGTTTGGAAGTCACGCAGAAAATGTCAGACCCCTCTCTGTCAGAGTGCGGGAAATGCGGAGGAAGCCTGAAAAAGCTTATTACCGCAACCTCGTTTGTCCTTAAAGGCTCGGGCTGGTATGCGACAGACTACCCGTCTGCCGACAGGAAAAAAGCCTCTGAGGAGTGTAAGACGTCATGTCCCGCGAAAGAAGCAAAAACCGGAGCCGCATGCCCCGGAACCGGCTGTAAGAAAGAAGAGGCGCTTAAAGCATAGTCAATGACCCATAGAGCGGCAAAGCCCCAGGTCCACGTCCCTTATGACAGCCTAGACAACTACCTTGAATTCATCAAAGAGGAAAAACTCAACCTTGAAATCTATTTTGGTTCAAGGCGCTTTGATGATTTGGATGACTCCGCCATTAGAAAGCTGAAGCAAAAACTGGACTACAATCCTGAACTCACAATTCATGCGCCGTTTATGGACTTGTCTCCCGGGGCGGTTGATGCGAGAGTCAGAGATGTGACAATCAGAAGATTTATGGATATTATCCATTTCTCTGAAATCTTAAAGCCCCAGGCGGTTGTCTTTCATTCAGGTTATGATAAGTGGAAATACGACAGCAGGGTGGATATATGGCTTGAAGGGAGCCTTATTACATGGGGGATTGTCAATAAAATGGCGTCAGACGCTGGAATTAAAATAGCGATAGAAAATATTTTTGAAAATGAGCCGTCAAGCCTGAGGCTTTTGATGGAAGAGATGAATTCCGATAATTTCGGTATATGCTTTGATGCGGGGCATTTCAATCTTTTTTCAGCAGCGCCTTTGCCGCAGTGGATTTCCGCGCTTAAGCCCTACATCATTGAACTGCACCTGCACGACAACGATAGGACTGCGGATTCGCACCGTGCAATCGGGGACGGCACCTTTGACTTTAAGCTGTTATTTGATGCGCTTGCCGGAAAAGATTGCATTTACACCATTGAATCGCATACAGTAGAGGGTGTCAAAAAGAGCATTCAGCGGCTTAATTCATATTAAAATTAGCAATTATTTTTAGATAATGCCCACCCTTTATCTCATAGACGGCAATTCCCATTTCTACCGGGCCTTTTACGCAATAAAAGGACTGACCAATTCAAAGGGCTTTCCTACAAATGCGATTTACGGCTTTATCAACATGCTTTTAAAAATTCTGCGCGAAAAAAAACCTGATTTCATCGGCGTTGTTTTTGACACGCCTGCGCCGACCGTGAGGCACAAAATGTATGTTGAGTACAAAGCCCACAGGCCCAAGATGCCCGAAGAACTGCAGGTTCAGATACCGTACATCAAGGGAATAATCAGCGCGTTTAATATCCCCATGCTTCAAATGGAGGGCTATGAGGCTGATGACATAATCGCAACTATTGCAAAAAGGGCGGAGGCGGAGAATGAAGAAATTGACATTTACATCGTGACTTCGGATAAAGACATCAACCAGATATTAAGCCGCAGGATTAAGACCTACGATACAATGAAAGATAAAGTAACAGAGGAAAAGGATGTTATTGAACGGTTTAAGGTGGAGCCTGAGAGGCTTCCCGAGATTATGGCGCTGACAGGCGACAAGGCAGATAATATTCCGGGAGTGCCCGGTATCGGGGAAAAAACCGCAGTCGGGCTTATCAAGGAATTTGGAACCCTTGACGGGCTCCTGCAGAATTATTCAAAGATTAAGAGAAACGAGCTCAGGGAACTGATTTTTAAACACATGGAGGACATAAAGCTCAGCCTCACCCTTGCAAAGATAGACTCTGATGTTCCTGTGTCCTTATCAATGCAGGAGCTGAAATTGAAGGAGCCTGACTGGACGCGCCTGCTTAGATTTTTCAAGGATTTTGAATTCGGCAGCCTGCTTAAGCTTATTCCCGCAGGAGAGGCTTTTACTGAAACAGATGTGACCGTCTTAAATGAAGAGGATTTATCTAAATTTTTAAATACAATCAAACAACAGCCTGAAATAATCCTTGATACCGAGACCACGAGCATATCCGCGATGCAGGCCGAACTTGTCGGAATGTCCTTCTCAATAAACACAGATACGGCTTATTATCTGCCCCTTACACATTTATATTTGGGCGCGCCGCGGCAGATGCAAAAGGAGAAAACACTTTCTGGATTAAGGATAATACTTGAGAATCCGGAGATAAAAAAAATAGGACACAACATAAAATACGACCTTATTGTTTTAAAAAATGAAAAGATAAATTTAGAAGGCATTGCGTTTGATACGATGATTGCCTCTTACCTGCTTAATCCCAACAAGGCAAATCATAATCTTGAAGACCTGACCATGTCATACCTCGGGTATAAAAAACTTTCCTATAACGACATCACTGAAAAGGGCAGAAAAAACTTTCGTGAAGTTACCGTTGAAGATGCGGCCAGATATTCAGGAGGCGATTCCGCAGCGACTTTGAGGCTGAAAAATCTCCTGGCCCCTGAGATAGAAAAAGAGGGTCTTTCAGAATTATTCTACGGCATAGAGATGCCTCTGATAGAAGTGCTTGCTGACATGGAAACAGCAGGCATAAAAATTGATGAGGCCTTGATGAATGATTTTTCAAAGGAGCTTGAGAGGGATATTGCAGGGATTGAAAAGAGGATATACTTCCTTGCGGGCGGGGAATTTAATATCAATTCGCCCAAACAGCTTCAGGAGATACTGTTTGAAAAGTTAGGGCTGAGGACGATAAAAAAAACCAAGACCGGATTTTCAACCGACGTTGATGTGCTTGAGGAGCTTGCGCTTGAGCATGAACTGCCGCAGGAAATACTTGAGCACAGGTCCTTGTCCAAGCTTAAGGGCACGTATGTGGACGCCCTGCCGGTGATTGTCAATCCCGCAACCGGCAGGGTGCATACAACTTTTAACCAGACGATTACCGCAACCGGCAGGCTCAGCAGTTCAAATCCTAATCTCCAGAATATTCCCGTGAGGGGAGAGTGGGGGAGGCGGATAAGAACAACGTTTATTGCAG
>JACQZD010000130.1 GCA_016207865.1 Nitrospirota bacterium | reverse complement strand
GTCCTGCTCGTCGGCAATGAAGCGGAAATTGAGAATGAACTCAAAGGGAAAAAATATCCGCCTTCCGCAATTATCGTAAAGCATGCTTCACAGATTATAGGGATGGAGGAGTCTCCTGCGGTGGCGTTCAGGCAGAAAAAGGATTCTTCCATCATGGTTGCCGTTGAACTTGTGAAATCCGGCGATGCGGATGCAGTAGTAAGCGCAGGCAATTCCGGAGTCGTTATGGCAACTTCGCTTTATGTCCTCGGAAGAATTCCCGGAGTTGAAAGACCTGCAATTGCCGCCATAATGCCTACATTAAAAGGTCTGTTTGTCCTGATTGATGCAGGGGCGAATGTGGATTGCAAGCCGTCTCATTTATTGCACTTTGCAATCATGGGCGAGGCATACGCGAGGAGTATCTTTAATATTGATTCCCCGAAGATTGCCCTGCTGGGTATAGGAGAGGAAGACGCAAAGGGGAATGAGCTTACCAAAGAAGCCTTTAAGCTTTTAAAAGAGTCAGACATAAATTTTTCAGGCAATATAGAGGGCAAAGATATTTTTGCGGGCGAGGCTGACGTTGTTGTCTGCGACGGATTTGTCGGCAATATTGCGCTTAAGATAAGCGAAGGGCTTTCCGAGGCGATAACAAAGATGCTCAAGAGGGAAATTTCCGAGAAGGCGACAGGAAGATTAGGCTACCTGTTAATCAAGGATGCAATAAAGAACTTCAAGAAAAAAATGGATTATGCGGAATACGGCGGGGCTCCGCTTTTAGGCATTAACAAACCTTGCATAATCAGCCACGGCCGTTCAAGCACAAAGGCAATCAAAAATGCATTAAAACTTGCCGGGCCGTTTCCTCCGACAGCTTCAATTATTCAAGGAAAGCTCGGCGCAAAAAATGCCGGAGCATTTGACCTTAACGCAACATGCAGCGGGTTTGTGTACGGGCTTTCAGTTGCGGATAACTTTATCAGGGCAGGGACCTTTAAAAGGATACGCGTTATAGGAACTGAAATCTTATCAAGGATCACCGACTGGGAGGACAGGGCAACCTGCATTTTATTCGGCGACGGCGCAGGAGCCGTAATTTTGGAGGCTACAAAAGAGGATAGAGGAATTATGTCCTTAAGTTTGCATTCAGACGGAAATCTTTGGGATTTAATCTGCCTTCCGGGCGGGGGCTCAAGGCATCCGGTATCCAAAGAAAGCATAAAGGAAAAGTTGCATTACATAAAAATGAAGGGCAATGAAACCTTTAAGGTTGCGGTAAGAACCCTTGAAAGCCTTGTCGTAAATACTTTAAAGGCCGCTAAGATAAAGCCTTCCCAACTCAGCCTGCTTATTCCTCATCAGGCTAATATGAGGATAATACAGGCCACGGCAAGCAGGCTTAACCTGCCGATGGATAAGGTTGCCGTCAACATAGATAAATACGGGAATACCTCAAGCGCATCAATCCCGATAGCGCTTGACGAGGCGGTCCGGACCGGCAGGATCCGCAAAGGTGATTATGTTTTGCTGGAGGCCTTCGGCGGCGGGCTTACATGGGGCGCCGTGCTGGTTAAATGGTAGAGTGTTAAACAGTTTAAGTATAGGCAGGGAAAACTGCCTCATAATTTTTATAATCGACAAAATATTGAGATTCAAGACGGCAGTTGACAGTTAACGATTTTCATTCTTAACTTTTTACTTTCATTACCTGTCTATTCATGAAGGTATTTTGATTTTTTGGAGGAGGTTTTTATGGATTATTTTTTGACTGAAGAACAGGCGATGATTCGCGATCTTGCAAGGCAGATAGCGGATGAGAAGATTACGCCTGTAAGGGCTGAGCTTGACGAGAAGGAAGAATTTCCGTGGGAGATAATAAAGGTTATTGCCCAGTCAGACCTTCTGCGTATTTTCATACCGGAAGAATATGAGGGTCTGGGCAAGGGCGGTTTTGAGCTGGCCCTTGCGGTTGAGGAGCTGAGCAGGGCGTGTCTCGGCATTTCCACGACATACGCGGCAAATGCGCTCGGGACTTACCCCATTTTGCTTTACGGCTCAGATGCGCAAAAGAAAAAATATCTTCCTGACATTGCATCAGGCAAAAGGCTTGTAGCCTTCGGGCTTACAGAGGCTAATGCGGGAAGCGACGCCGCAGGCATTCAGACCATTGCAAAGCTTGAGGGAAATGAATATGTCCTTAACGGTACAAAGCAGTGGATAACCAACGGCGGAGAGGCGGAGATATACACAATAATTGCAATGACGGACAAGAGCAAGGGACCGCGCGGGGCCTCGGCCTTTATTGTTGAAAAAGGCACGCCCGGCTTTACCTTCGGCAAAAAGGAAAACAAGATGGGCATCAGGGCGTCCTCAACCAGGGAATTAATATTTCAGGACTGCCGCATACCCAAGGAGAATATCATAATGAAGACCCTTGATAATTCCAGGACCGGCGTGGGGGCGCAGGGCGTCGGAGTGGCGCAGGGCGCCTTTGACGCCGCGGCGGGTTTTGCAAGGGAGAGGCATCAGTTCGGGCATCCTGTAATCAGTTTTCAGGCGGTACAGCATATTCTTGCGGATATGGCGACTCAGATTGAGGCGGCGCGGGCGCTTGTGTATTCCGTCGCCAGGTTTATAGACAGCAAGGCAAAGGATGTATCAAAGGAGTCTGCAATGGCAAAGGTGTTTGCCACGGATGTAGCTATGAAGGTCACGGTTGACGCGGTGCAGGTCATGGGCGGCTCAGGATACATGAAGGAATATCCCGTTGAAAAAATGATGCGCGACGCCAAGATTCTCCAGATATACGAAGGCACAAACCAGATACAGAGGAATGTCATAGGACAGGCGCTGATAAAAGAAACGGCAAAGAAAAAATAAATTTATCCGGGATTAATTTTACGGCTTTTTCTGCGACATCTGCCAGCTTGCTTTAAAATCAAATTTCTTAAAAGCTTCTATGCTGTCCGTGAGCAACTGGGTATTTTTGCCTTTTGATAATAACTGCTGTATCGCAACAGCCGCCTTCAGGGCATCGCCGCTTTTTTCAATTGTGGTAATCAGCACCCCTGTTTTATCTCCATCACGCCAGAGTGGAATGACAGCGATATCAGTCATATTGTCTTTAAAGAGGTTTCTTTTTTCATCTGAAAGATTATACGCGGCTTGTGAGAAATGAGGAGCGTATGGATTTGCGTCCATAACCTCAACTGTGCCGTGACCCTCCTGCGCTTGAGGATTTACCCTGAGGACTATTATTCCTGAGTCAGGGAGATTTTTGTCGTAGCCGGGTTGCTGTCTGTTCTCAATTAAGTAATATTTGCCGTCTGAAAAATTGATTTTTACAACCAGTTTCTCACCCCCTTGGGACAAAGGGGAAAGAAAGCCGTAAGCATCCTCGCCGGGTCTGACAAAAATCGCCTGTTCATTAGTAATCCAGCCTAAGCGGATTTTAGTGAATGATGAGATTCCCGGAGGCGGTTCATCCTGATGGACAAAGTGCTCTGACATAATGTCCCAGGGTCCCATATCGATTGCATGATGTTCAGGTGACGGAGTCCGTGAATCATCGGACTGCCGGGTGTAGTCA
>JACQZD010000129.1 GCA_016207865.1 Nitrospirota bacterium | reverse complement strand
CCGTTGAGCTTAAAGAAATTACCCCGGGTGATGCGCTGACAGTGATAGTTATTGTAAAGCTCTCTAAAAAATCTGATAAAGAGATAGTAAAAATGAAGAAAGCAGGAAAAGCCTGGCCTGAAATCATTAAGACAATGAGCGTAAACATGAAGGACGTAGTTAAAGAAGTCAAGGAATTTCAGAAAATGTCGGGCTGTGCGTAGGTATAACTCGTATTTAGTAGGAGGATAATACTAAGAAGACCATAAGTAAGTGCACATTGCTTCTTACGTCATTCCCGCAGTCCTTAAGCGGGAATCCAGTATTTTTTTTAGTTTTCCTGGGTTCCTGCTTTCGCAGGAATGACCGCTGATGAGGCTTTACTAATAAACTTATTAGTAACTTAAAGCGGATATGAAAAGTTAAAAATTATGAAGGGGGTTCTGTGTATGAGAAGAAGATGGAGTGTTCTTTTTGGGCTATTCTGTATGATGGCGATGCTATCTTCAGCCTATGCTGATGAAGCGGACTTGATTGCAAAAATAGATGCCGTAGTAAGTGAGGGTCCGGAGAATGGAAACTATTTTGTGGGTGCGAATGATGTTTATATGTGGTTGAAGATGAAAAAGACGGATTTTGTAGTGGTTGATGTCAGAATTGGGGAAAAGGCCCTTAGTGCGTATAAGTCGGCACATGTTCCCGGAGCTGTCTATATCCCGTATAACGAGATGTTTAAGCCTGAAAACCTCCAGAAACTTCCTAAAGACAAAAAAATAATTTTTGTATGCCATATGGGTGCGTCCGAGTCATTGCTTATAGTTCCCATGAGGCTGCTCGGATATGATGCATATGGAATGCTTTTGGGAATGGCAGGCTGGCAGAAGGATTATCCTGCTGCTGAATATGTGCAGGGATTAATAGATGCGCCAAAGACAAAGAATTACCCGTTAGAACGTGAAAAATAAAATAAATTAAAAATGCAGGGGGTTATTATGAAAAAAATTTTAACAAAACCATGGTCTTTTGTATGGGGCGGATTTTTAGTCGGTCTTGCAGAGGTAATTTATTACCTTAAATATGAGACGCCGATACCCATAACCACAGGACTTGCAAAGATGTTCGGCTCTCTTGAGGAAAATATTTTAAAGACCGACTATATCTCAAGACTGTATGATGCAGATATTCACTGGATTATAGTCGGCATTTTGGCCGGCGCATTTCTTGTAACAATCTTTGAGAGGGAAAATAAAGCCTGGGCCAAATATCCTTTTAGTATTGCGGTGCTCTCATTTTTAGGCGGGGCCACTTTCGGGCTTGGCACAAGGATTGCGCAGGGATGCACTACCTGGCACTATTTAGGCGGGATTGCGGCTATGAGCCTTACATCTTTAGTTGTGGCAATGGTGAGCATTCCATTTGCATTTCTTGCATTTTTGTTTATGGCAAAACTTAATGTTGCCGGTTTTATGAAACACCATGAGACACACGCAACTGTTAAACACTGTGTTGAACTTGAATATCCGACTGAAAGTTTATGTTATGACCCTGAATATAAACCATATAAGGACCCTCTAAGAATAATCCTGACTGCATTTCTGTTTTTATTGCTGGCATCAACTTTCTGGACCGCATTTAAGGGAGAGACGGCTAACAGTATTGGAAGACTGCCCTGGATAGAAATATTCCTGAAGACATTAGTTGG
Organism: Nitrospirota bacterium; assembly: GCA_016207865.1. GTDB lineage: Bacteria > Nitrospirota > Thermodesulfovibrionia > UBA6902 > DSMQ01 > JACRGX01. The sequence continues at coordinate 6,258 of JACQZD010000129.1, read as the reverse complement.
TTTTTTACTTGGTTTCGGCATTGCAAAAACAGGGTTTGGAACGGAATGCGCTGTTATGGCGCCTCATTCCCTTCATATGCCGAAAAAATTTTTTGATACCATGAAAGTGGCGAAAATAACACAAACAATGTTCACAGGACTCATGCCCTTTACGGCATTGCTTATAGCTATCCTCATGCTCAATATAACAATACTTATTACTTGGATATTCTTTGGCTGGGATATTCCGGTTGTTGTAGAGGCCGGCAAGTATAAGTGGGGATTTCATTGGGGACATCTTATTGGAGGCCCGCTCCTCGGCATAGGCGCTGTCCTGATGATAGGCTGTGAGATAAGAGCATATGCAAGAACAGCTATGGGATACCTTACCGGCTTGGCGGCCCTCCCGGGGTTTTTCTTTGGATACCTGCCATTTACGCTTTATAGGGAAAAATTTGAGGGGCTATTCTTTGCTAAGGGGATAATTGAAGAAAGGAATATCCTTGAACTTTTACCGGATATTCCATATATTCAATATGGATTTGCAGTTCTTTATACGGGAATTCTTGCAGCGCTTCTCATGTGGGCCGTAAAGAAAGGTTCCCAAACAATAAAAATAACACCCAAGGAATATATTACTCTTTCTACGGACGAGATATTTCTCAAAGGGCTTCAGGGAAAAAAACAGGAGGTATAAAATAATGAACAAACAATTTAACTGGAGGTTTAAGAAGATGAGATTCTTCATTTTGCTGCTTATAATGCTATTGCCTCTTAAAGTATTTGCCGTTGATGCTGTTGGAGTAATAAAGAAATCACAGGAGGCGTTTCATTATCAGGGCAGGGATTTTAAGGCGCGGGTATTGATGAAGCTCATAAGCAAGAGCGGGCAGGAGAGGATCAGGGAGCTTGCAATGCTGAGAAAAAATTACGGCGCATCAGGCGGGGAGCAGAAGTATTTCATGTATTTCTTTCAGCCGGCCGACGTTAAAGACCTGACGTTTATGGTTTATAAATATCCCGCAAAAGATGACGACAGATGGCTCTTTGTGCCTGCAATCAATATGGTAAGAAGAATTGCCGCTCAGGATAAGAGTTCAAGTTTTGTCGGCTCTGATTTCACATATGAGGATGTTTCCGGAAGGGATATTGAGGATGATACGCACAGCATTGTTAAGGAAGAAAAAACCGGGACAAGGGACTGCTATGTGATAAAAAGCGCCCCGAAGGTGCAGGATGTTGATTACAGCTACAGACTCTCATGGATTGATAAAGTCAATTTCCTGCCGTTAAAAGAAGAGTATTATGACAGGAAAGGCGAATTGAGCAGGGTTTTTACTGCTGATGAAGTAAAAGACGTGAAGGGTTTCCCGACTGTTACAAAAAGGACGATGAAAAATCTCCAGAGCGGGCATAGGACTGAGACTGTATTTACAAAAACGGATTACAACATAGGCCTTGAGGACAGCCTTTTCAGCGAGCGGTTTCTTAAACAGCCGCCCAGGAAATGGATTGAATGACAGATATTATTGAGGCCTTTGACAGAGGTGCGGAAGATTACGATAAATGGTTTGAAAGCCCTGAGGGGAAAGTGCTTTTTGAAACGGAGGCTGCTGCAGTAAAGCTTCTTATGAAAGACCTTGAACATCCTTTTCTTGAAATTGGCGTGGGGACAGGGAGGTTTGCAAAAAAATTGGGAATTGAGTGCGGGATAGACCCATCCTCTAAGTTATTAAATATAGCAAAGAGGCGCGGCATAGAGGTAAAAAAAGCAAAGGGGGAGGAACTCCCCTTTGAGAACGGGTCGTTCGGCGGTGTATTTATAATCTTTACTCTATGTTTTGCAGAAGACCCTGAAAAAATAATCCGCGAGGCAGGAAGGGTTTTAAAACATGGCGGAGGCTTGATTGCGGGAATTATTAACAGAGAAAGCTCATGGGGCGAATTCTATATGAAGAAAAAAGCCGGAGGACACCACATATACAAATATGCAAGGTTTTACAGCGTCGGCGAAGCTGCAGGCATGATAGAAAGGGCGGGTTTGAGTGTTGAGGCGTATTCGTCAACATTATGCCTGCCTCCGGTTGAAAGTCCAGTAAGGGAAAAGGCAGTTAACGGATTTGCGGACGGCGCGGGCTTTGTGTGCATCCTTGCCGGAAAACTTTAGGGAGGACAAACGCGATGAAGCGTCTTATTCTTTTGATTGTATGTTCAATAACGCTTTTAATATTAACTCCTGCCGGTGCGGAAGATATTTCCCTCCACGGCTTTCTTCAGGGCAACTATTCTGCGGACCTTGACAGATCCAATCCTGACGGCGGTGATTTTAAATGGGCGGAGGAGAGGCTTCAGTTAAAACTTGAAGCAGACAGGGAACCGTTACGGCTGTTTTTTAAAACAGATGCCTTTTATGACCATGTTGACGAAGGAGCGGATTTGGAGATGAGGGAAGGGTATGTTGATTTTACTTCTTCAAAATGGGATTTAAGGATTGGGAGGCAGGTTATTACATGGGGGGTTGGCGATTTAATTTTCATAAATGATGTGTTTCCCAAAGACTACGAAGCATTTTTTTCAGGCAGGCCCATGGAATATCTTAAAAAGGGAGTTGACGGCATAAAGATGGGCGTATATCCATCCGCTGTTTCGGCAGAGGTGATTGTTATTCCATTTTTTGAACCGAATGTTTATCCTGACGGCAACAGGTTTTATATGTTTGACCCCATGCCGGCGGTTACAAACCGGGAAGAGAGGGAGCCGTCAAGCAGTCTTGATCATACAGAGACCGCATTAAGGATATACCGCGATATTGCCGGCTTTGATACATCGCTGTATTATTATCGCGGGTTTTTCAGGCAGTCTGCAATGCATCCTGACAGCATGTCATCAACAACCAAGATGGACCTATTTTATCCTGAACTCTCGGTTTACGGCGCAAGCGCGCAGGGAAGGGCGCTGAGCGGCGTCCTGAGCGTTGAAGCCGGCTACTACGATTCAAGGCAGGATGAATCCGGCACTGACCCCATGATAGCAAACTCACAGTCAAAAATTTTGTTTGGTTATCAGAGGCAGATATGGGAGGATTTTACGATGGGGCTTCAGTATTACGCTGAATATATGCACGATTATTCAGAATATGAAAGAAATATTCCGGCAGGATTTCCGCAGGAAAGAAAATTGCAGCAGCTTACTTCGGCAAGAGTCACACAATTTCTTATGCATCAAACACTGAGACTTTCGTTTTTTTCCTTTTACAGCACATCTGATGGAGATTATCTGCTGAATCCCGAAATTAAATACAATCTCTCAGATAATAGCTGGGCTGCAATCGGGGGAAATATCTTTGGCGGCGGCGACGAGTGGAGCCGGTTCGGACAATTGGAGAAGAATGATAATCTGTATACTCAGATGCGGTATGAGTTTTGAACCCTTTACTCCACCACCCATATGGCGCAATTTTTTGCGTCATGTATAATCCGGCTTGATATACTGCCGAAGAGAAACTCTTCGGTCTTTGATTTATGGTGCCTGCCGACAACTACGGTGCAGCAGTTTAAATCGCATTGAAATGACAGGATTAGTTCTGTAAGCGAGCCCGGGGCATCTACGCAGACGCGGGTTTTGACCTTCTCTTCCGGGAAGCCCGACTGAATTAGTATCTGGCGGTATTTTCCGAGCAGCGTTACGGATTTTTCCGTGGCATTGCTGATCCATATCTTGCGTTCATCGTCCGTCTCAAAAAAATCCTCTCCGGGTTCATTAATGATGCTTAAAAGCGTGACGGTAAAACCGGGGAATCCGCCTACAAAATCAGCGACATAAAGCACGGCGCGTTTTGAGCTTTCGGACGGGTCCACAGCGACCAAAATGTGTTTGTCTCTTGTTTTTGATTCTGTCTCTAAAATTTTCTTCATGACGCTAAGACTCCTTCCCGCACCTCTCCCAAATCTTCAAGCAGTTCCATGGTATTATTGTAATATACACGGGCGCTTGTTGAGAAGTGCATTAAAATGCGGTTAAGCGATTCAGGTATGTACGGATAAATTTTTTTTAAATTAGTTACGCGGTTATGGAATACGATATTTATGTCGTCTTCCGTCAAACGGCTGAATTTGTCAGGAGCGTTGTGTAAAAGGTCCTGCGTGGTTATATCTCCCCTGCCTGTAATATGAATCAAGACATTGCCGAGTCCGAAAAGGTCATATCCGAATTTATTCTCATAGTGCAGGTAGTTGTAGTCAAAATCAATTAAACGGTAAATTCCTGTCCGGGAATCTTTTATCAAATGGTCCCGGCGTATGTCTCCGTGTTTTTCGCCGTTGTCGTGGAGGAATTTTATTGACTTTACGATTGCGATAAATTCAGAAAGAAGACCCGGATAATGGTTAAAGAAAAAATCCTCGTGATTTTTGCCTTTAAGCTGAACTGTTTCATCAAGCGTTTTCCCCCTGATGTAGTCCAGAATTCTGAGAAAATTGCCGGCAGAATCCTTTGTAGATTCGCCCTGAACAAAATCCTCCCTGCCCCGGACAAGTTTCAGGATGCGGGCTTCTTTCAGGGGACTGCGGACACAGTCAAAAACCAGCCCGCCTATTCTTGATTTATAGCGCTCCTTGAACGCCCATTTTAAAATTTTAACCCTGCCTGTGAGAAGGTCTATGGCGCGCTTGACCCAGAACTTTTGCTCGTCTTCCATGCCGAAACGTCCTTCGCGTTCGTTATTGCGCACGAAATAAGGTATGCCTTTAAGCACAACAATGTCATCATAATCCACGCGGAAAAAATTCGCCGTGTCTTTTATCATGACTTTCCGCGGTATGCGTTCAGGCGGAATCCAGAGGCTTATCATCTGAAGAAGCTCTTGCTCGGTATAATTTATTGCGTTCATAGCGTTGTGCGTTCATTGCGTCTATTGCGTTGTGCGTTTATAGCGTTGCAAAAAGTTGTCATTCCCGCGCAGGCGGGAATCCAGAGCAATTCAATCAAGTGATAGATTCCTGCTTTCGCAGGAATGACAGACCATATTTTTTTAGATTATTTTATTCATAAGATAATTCTGTTACCTGCGCTGTACGCTATAAACGTCTATTCAACCCTCACGACTGCCCGGGCTATCCAGAGTTTTTCCCCTCTGCGGAGAATCTGATACCACTTGCTGTCTTCGGACTTGTCAAGTATCTCAAACTTTTCCCCTTTTAAGGCCCACCTGACTGTGTTGGACGTAAATGAAGGGGCATCCCTCAGATTAGCCGCATTAGCCCTGATGATTACATACTGTCCGACAAGGGCTTTTGATTTGCCTGCCGGTTCTTTTCCCTCTGATGAGGCGGCATTGTCCGCGTTTGCAGATGCGCTCTCATCTGTTTTTACCGCAGTATCCTGTACATTGCTTTCTGTGCCCTGCTGTTGAGGAATGACTGCCGGCTGTGGCGTGACAATCGTTGGAGGCAGTTCATTATTTACCGTTATTGTTACGGGATATCCGGCAATAAAATCCGGCAGGTACCTGAAGCTGAAAAAACCGGCTGTAATAACCAGCAGGAGCCCGGCCAGCGCGGGGATGAGTTTAACGTCTTTTTTAATGCTGAGGTCGTCATGCTGAAGGCTCTTTACGGCATGGCGGATGTGACGGGGGTGGAGAATGGTGCTTTCCTCAAGGAATGCAGCCATTAAGGTCCTTGACATCAGCATGTTTATAAGCCTCGGAATGCCCTTTGAATATTTCGGTATTAATTTCCCGGCTTTCTTATTAATTTTGAGATTCCTCTTGCCTGCCTTGATAAGCCTGTGGTTTATGTAGTCGGAAGTCTCTTCATCCGATAAGGGGCGCAGATGTATCCTTGTGAGTATTCTTTGATTGAGCTGTCTTAATTTTGCCGCTGTCAGCTTTGATTCAAGTTCAGGCTGTCCTAATAAAACTATCTGGAGGAGTTTATCCTTGTCGGTTTCCAGGTTTGAAAGCAGTCTTAATTCCTCCATGGTGTCCGCAGGGAGATTCTGCGCTTCGTCAATAATTATTATAACCCGCTTGTCTTCGGAAGATTTCGCTATCATGAAATCTCTGAAGGCCTTTATGATTTCATTCTTGTTTTTCTGTGCAGGCTGTATGTTAAGGTCTTCAAGGACTGAGACCAGAAATTCTTCAGGAAGCAGACGCGGCGTGAGAATCATTGCAATCTCAGCCTTGGGCTTCCATTTCTCCAGGAATACGTTAAGGAGAGTTGTTTTTCCGCTGCCCGGGTCTCCTATGATTGTCGTAAATCCCTCTTTCTGCTCTAT
>JACQZD010000128.1 GCA_016207865.1 Nitrospirota bacterium | reverse complement strand
GTTACATAGCCTGCCTCGGCCCTTATTGATTCATCAAGAGCAGCCTTGTATTTCGCAGGCGCGACCTTTGCAGCATCTCCCGTTACCGGGCGTTTTTCAGCGGCCCATTTTGTAAGTCCGCCGTTTAAGTAGCTGACGTTTTTATGACCATTGTATTTCAAAAGCCAGAAAGCAGCGGTAATGAACGGGTTTGCGCCGCCTGAACCGTATACCACTACCTGGCTGTCATTGCTGATGCCCATGCTGCCCATGAGGTTTTCAAATTTTGCCTTATCAGGCGCTGCACTGCCGTCGCCCATGATTCCCATCAACGTATTTATATCCAGATAAACAGAACCTGAGATATGCCCCTTGTCATAACCAGCCTTGTCTGTAGGCGCAGGGCTTGCTACATATATCAGGCTGGTTGCGGGCTGTTTCAGGCTATCCGCAAGCGCCTGAGTTTCTACAAGCGCAGAGGCTCCGAAGGCATGTTGATACGCCGGCAGCAAACACAGCAGGAAAAGCAGTGAGAAAAAGCCTGCCGCAATTTTACTGCGGAGCAGTGAATCCCTTTTCTTATTAAGTATGAACATTAGTCCCTCCTTGAAGTTAAATTTCTCGACCGCTGTCGAATTTTTGTTTATAACGCTGAATTGTGTAACGCCTGATTTTTAAGGCTCAATTATTACATAAATAATTACTTCGTGTCAATGCGAAAACTTAGAAATGGGAAATGGAAAATGAGGAATGAGAAATGAGAACTAAGAAATAAGACTTCTTGCCTCTGATTTCTCAGTTTTTAATTCTTAGTTACTTCTGGATAAAGAAGTTCAGCACCCCGTTGCCCTCTGTCAGGTCTAAGAGTTTAAAACTTCCTCTTTCGCAAAGCATCGGGATGCTCAGCTTTGCGGTGTTGTCGCTGCATACGACCTGAAGTATCTGTCCCTTGTCCATTGATTTCAGTGTGCCTGCGGTCATGACAATAGGCTTTGGACAAAAAAGACCCTGCACATCAAGAAACTTATCTGCCTTAAGAAGATTATCTGCCTTGGCATAGCCCATAAGATGCGCCCCCTTTAGTTTTTATTATTCAGGTACAGCATCAGCCATATGTGTTTTGATTATCACATGTATATTAATACATGTCAAATTAAATAGAATAATAACAATATATGAAACAATACTTAATAAAATAATACATTGGACTTATTATTCCCTTGTTTTTGTCATTCCGCACTTGATGCGGAATCCAGAAAGTTGTTTTCCTGGATTCCCGCCTGCGCGGGAATGACAAATAATAGATAATTTATATCATACCACTTGACACAAACCGTATCAAGTGGTATGATAAAAACAACTAAGAAATGGGAAGTGAGAAATGAAAGATTATTACGACAGGCTTGGCGTTAAGAAAGATGCCTCGCAGGACGATATAAAAAAGGCCTTCAGGAGGCTTGCGCGCAAATACCATCCTGATTTAAATCCCGCAGACAAGGCGTCGGAGCAGAAGTTCAAGGAGATAAATGAGGCGTACGAAGTGCTTGGAGATGTAAAGAAAAGGACGGATTACGACAAGTTCGGAAAGAGTCCGTTTGAAGCGGGACAGGGACAGGGATTTGAAGGGTTCAGGGGTCATGATTTTGGTTTTGATTTCGGCGGCGCAGGCACAGATATATTTTCTGATTTATTCGGCACGCGCGGGCAAAGGGAAACGCCCCTTCGCGGCGCGGACCTTGCCGCATCGCTTGAGATATCTCTTGAAGAGGCGTACAAAGGCGTAACAAAACCAATTACATTGACCCGTGAAATTCCATGCAGTATCTGCAGCGGCACCGGCGCAGAGGATTCAAGGACCTGCCCTGCCTGCAAAGGCGCAGGGTCATCCCAGCAGAACAGGGGGTTTTTCAGATTGAGCCAGGACTGTCCCTCGTGCAGGGGCCGCGGGAGGATTGTAACAAAGGCGTGCAGGCCCTGCAGGGGCAGCGGTAATTCCGTAATTACTGAAACTGTGAAGGTGAAGATTCCGGCAGGCGCGCATACAGGAAGCAGGCTGAAACTTCAGGGCCTGGGCGGAGCCGGCATGAAAGGCGGACCTGCGGGTACTTTGTATATTGAGATTACGGTCAGACAGCATCCTGTATTTAAACGCGACGGGGATGACATCTATGTTGATGCGCCTGTTACTTTCAGCGAGGCTGCGCTTGGAGGAAAGATTAATGTGCCGACGCTTGACGGCACTGCCGCCATGACTTTGCCTCCGGGCACTGACAGCGGGAAAAAATTCAAGCTCAGGGGCAAGGGCCTTCCTGATACAAAGACAGGAATTAAGGGTGATGAGTATGTGGTTATTAAAATAGTTGCGCCGAAGAAGGTTACGGCCAAGACTAAAGAGGCGCTTCAGGAGATTGAAAAGGCTTATGCGGGGGATAAGCAATGACGATTTGCAAAGGGTACTTTCCTTTCACTCATTCTCTCCCGACAAGTCGGGATCCGAGGTTTTCGTCCCGACGTTTCGGGACGAAAAAATCCGCTCAAGGAAAATACCCTTTACAAATCAACAAGTCTGCCCGGATTTCAGGAGGACAATAATGGAAGATAAAAAGCGTCCGTTATTCATGATAAGCGTTGTGTCTGAGATGTTTCATATACATCCGCAGACGCTCAGGCTTTACGAAAGAGAGGGATTGATATGTCCCAAAAGGGTCGGGCGGGCCAGGCTGTATTCTCAGGAGGATCTGGAGCGCCTCAGAATGATACTGAGGCTTACAAAGGAGCTCGGCGTCAACAGGGCCGGGGTTGATATAATTATAAGGATGAGGCGCAGGCTTGAGGTCCTGCACCGCGAGATGGAGGATATGATGGCGCACCTTGAAAGGGATTTAAGAAAAGAATTTGAAGAACGGATAAGGAGATTTTTTGAAGAGGAGTAAATAGTTATGCATCGGATATTTTCCTTTTGCTCATTCTCGTCCCGAAGTATCAGGACTCCGAGGTTTTCGCTTTCAGCAAAAAAATCCGCTCAAGGAAAATATCCGATGCATCTTTAGGGAGGAATTAGCAGATGAGACAGGATAAATTTACCATAAAAAGTCAGGAGGCCATTGAAAAGGCGCAGCAGCTTGCGCAGAAAAAGGGCAACCAGCAGGTTGATGCAGAGCATCTTTTGCAGGTACTGCTTGTCGGAGACTCTACTCTTAGAGACGAGGGGGTTGCGCTTGAGATTATCAAAAAACTCGGGGCAGATATAAAGACGCTTCGGAGCGCTGCTGCTGCGGAGATTGAAAAACTGCCGAAGGTGCTGGGTCCAACGCCTATGGGACAGGTTTATATTACGCAGACGCTTAAGGATGTCTTTGAAAAGGCATTTTCACATGCAGGACATCTCCAGGATGAATTTGTCAGTGTTGAGCACCTGCTTCTCGGGCTTATCGGGGTGGAAAGCAATGCGGCAAAGGTCCTTAAAAAATCCGGCATTACAGAAGACCAGGCGCTTTCCGCAATGCGTGAAATAAGGGGGACGCAGCGCGTTACAGACCAGAATCCTGAGGAAAAATATCAGGCTCTGAAGCGTTATGCGCGGGACCTGACAGAGCTTGCCAAAAGGGGCAAACTGGACCCTGTCATAGGAAGGGATGAAGAGATTAGAAGGGTCATACAGGTGCTTTCACGGAGGACAAAAAACAACCCCGTTGTAATCGGCGAGCCCGGCGTTGGAAAGACTGCCATTGCCGAAGGGCTTGCGCAGAGGATAACTTCAGGTGATGTGCCGCAGAGCCTTAAGAACAAAAAAGTTGTCGCCCTTGACATGGGCGCGCTTGTCGCAGGGGCCAAGTTCAGGGGGGAATTTGAAGAAAGGCTTAAGGCCGTGCTTAAGGAAATTGAAGAGGCTGAGGGCAAAGTCATATTATTCATTGATGAGCTGCATACTGTTGTGGGCGCAGGCGCCGCTGAAGGCGCAATAGACGCGTCCAATATGCTCAAACCCGCGCTTGCGAGGGGCGAGCTCAGGTGCGTGGGCGCAACTACCCTTTCCGAGTACAGAAAATATATTGAAAAAGACCCTGCGCTTGAAAGAAGGTTTCAGCCGATTTTTATAAAAGAGCCTAATGTTGAAGACACAATTTCCATTCTTAGGGGGCTTAAGGAACGGTACGAGGTCCATCACGGCGTGAGGATAAAAGACTCTGCTTTAGTGGCCGCTGCAGTCCTGAGCCATCGGTATATATCTGACAGGTTTCTGCCTGACAAGGCCATTGACCTTATTGACGAGTCGGCCTCGCACCTTAAGATGGAAATAGACAGTATGCCGTCGGAGCTTGATGAGATTGAAAGAAAACTGAGGCAGTATGAAATAGAGAAGCAGGCGGTGATGAAGGAGAAAGACGAGGCGTCAAAGGAGAGGCTGGAACAGATTAAAAAAGAAATCACAGGACTTGCGGGGAAACGGGATATTTTTAAAGCACAGTGGCTTAATGAAAAAGAGGCCATCGGCAGGATAAGCGCAATTAAAGAGGATATTGAGCGCACAAAGATTGAGGCTGAGAAGGCAGAAAGGGAGGGCGACCTCAACAAAGCCGCGGAATTAAAATACGGCAGGCTTATTATGCTTCAGAAAAGCCTTGAGGAAGAAAACAAAAAACTTGCGGCGGAGCAGGGCAAGGCGAAACTGCTTAAGGAAGAAGTTGACGAAGAGGATATTGCAGAGATTGTCTCAAAATGGACCGGCATACCCGTGAGCAGGATGCTTGAGGGCGAGGTCCAGAAACTGCTCAGCATGGAGGACCGGTTAAAATTACGCGTTGTGGGACAGGATGAGGCCATCGGCGCTGTTTCAAGCGCGGTAAGAAGGGCCAGGGCCGGCATACAGGATCCGAACCGTCCCATCGGCTCCTTTATCTTTTTGGGACCGACAGGCGTAGGCAAGACAGAGCTTGCGAGGGCGCTCGCGGAATTTCTCTTTGACGATGAGGCGGCAATGGTAAGGATTGATATGTCTGAATATCAAGAGCGGCACACAGTGTCGCGGCTAATCGGTGCGCCTCCGGGTTATGTCGGTTATGAAGAAGGCGGACAGCTCACAGAGGCGGTCAGAAGAAGGCCTTATGCCGTTATCCTTTTTGATGAGGTTGAAAAGGCTCATCAGGAGGTTTTTAATGTACTGCTTCAGCTTCTTGACGACGGAAGGCTTACGGACGGGCACGGAAGGACGGTTGATTTCAGGAACACGGTTGTAATAATGACTTCAAACATAGGAAGTCAGCGCATTCAGGAGATGCTTACCGAGTGGAGCAATGAGGAACAGATACGCAAGGGCGTGATGGAGGACCTGAAGACATTTTTCAGACCAGAATTCCTGAACAGGGTGGACGAGATAATAATATTCCATGCGCTTAACAGGGAACTGCTTCTTAAAATTGTTGACATCCAGCTGGCCCGCATGAAGCATTACTTAAAAGACCGGCACATAGATATTGTGCTTACAGAGCCGGCAAAGGGATATCTTGCAGAGACGGGATATGACCCGCTTTACGGGGCGCGCCCGCTTAAGAGGGCAATCCAGAAGGAAATTTTAAACACTCTTGCCACAAAAATCCTTGATGGTACATTTAAAGATGGAGATATTGTAGAGGCTGATATGCAAGACGGCAGAATGATGTTTAAAAATAAAACAGTGGCAGCGGGGAAAAAACAGCCGGGGGCTGAGAATACGGCAAGGAAGTAACAGCTTGTAAAAATTCACTTGACAGGAGCAGCCTTATGAGATTATAGTTTTTGCAAATACATTAATTGATCTTCCCTGTGGCAAGACCACAGGGAAGCTAATGCAAGGAATTTTTTATTATATTCGCTCGCTTGACCCCATGGCAAAGCCATGGGGAATACACTCACTATCCATATTAAGGGGTTAAACATACATGGGGTAACGGGGCTCAAGGCATTAATTTTGCATAGACAGACTCTTTATCAGAAAAAGAAAGTTTTTAAAAAGGCATAGCACTAAAAAAGGCGAATATGCCTTTTTTATTTGGTTAACGACTAAAATAATAAACAAGGAGACCATGATGAAGAAAATAATATTCATATTAACGGCAGGATTTTTATTAATTGGGGTTAATATTTATGCGGGAGATCTTATCGTAGATGGTAAGGTTGGAATTGGAACGCCGAACCCGTCGTATAAACTTGATGTTGTTGGAACAGGCGGTATTGCGATACGACAAGCCGTTGGCGTAGATTTGCAAATTGACGGCTTAGGGTTGGGAACATCTACCACTGGAGGAGTTTCTTCTACGATCCAAGTAGTCTCAAAACATGCTACAAATGGTGCTGCTGATTTACGGTTTACAGTTTGGAATGGTTCGCAAACCATTGAAGGATTAAGAATTACTAATAATGGCAACGTTGGCATTGGGACGGCGGATACGGGAACCTATAAATTAAACGTGGCTGGAATAATTAAGTGAGATGAATTATGTATAGGAACCGATTGTAGAAACGCGTGGCCGAGTTCTATTTCCAGCCAATGGATAACCAGCGGGTCGGATATATATTACAATTCCGGGAATGTCGGTATTGGGACGGTGAGTCCGGTAATAAAATTACAAATAGCGGGAGTTGGAGGATTTGACTCCCAAAACACT
>JACQZD010000141.1 GCA_016207865.1 Nitrospirota bacterium | reverse complement strand
TGTTGTACATTGGGAATGCTTTTGCATTTGAAGGCTCTGAAAAATATTGAAGGTCTTTGATAATGGGATTTTCTACAATATTGGATGCGTCGTCAAAATGAAAGGGTACGTTGAACGTGTTGGAATAGGCAAGGATGCCAAGTATAAATATTAAGATTATATGAATGAGCTGATTTTTTGCTGAAGGCTTTTTCATTGATATAGTTTAACATAGCCGGTTTTTAGTTTAATGACAAGAAAAACCTGCCTGATGTATAATTTTATTTAAAAAGCATGGAGGGATGTCTTGGCAAAACAGATTTATCTTGAAAACACTCCTCTTAAAGAGGCTATTGAAATATGGAATAAAAAATTAACCGGAAGCGGCTTGGCAAAGCCTTTTGACGGAGAGACCATTCAAGTCATAGATTCTCAGGGAAGGGTTACTGCCGGAGCTGTGTTTGCAAAGCTCTCGTCTCCTTTTTATCACTCAGCGGCAATGGACGGCTATGCAGTCAGGTTTGCCGATACCTTCGGGGCTTCAGACAGAACGCCGAAAAGGCTCAGTATTCCCGCACAGGCGGTGCCGGTTAATACCGGAGAGCCGATGCCCGAAGGATTTAATGCGGTGATAATGATTGAGGATGTGAATGTTATAAAAAGTCAGGAGTTAGGAGTCAGGAGTCAGAATATAAATCCCCCCATCCCCCCTTTGTCAAAGGGGGGCGAGGGGGGATTTATAGAATATATTGAAATCATTGACGCGGTGGCTCCATGGCAGCATGTCAGGACCATCGGAGAAGACATCGTAGTCACTGAACTTATCCTTCCTGAAAATCACAGGATACGGCCTGTGGATGTAGGCGCAATGCTTGCCGGAGGATTTACAGAGGTAACTGTCAGGAGAAAACCAAAGGTTGCGATTATTCCCACAGGCAGTGAGATAGTAGAGCCGGGCGCTGAACTGAAAAAAGGGAATATTATTGAATATAACTCAAGGATGCTTTCAGGAATGGTGTCTGAATGGGGCGGTGAGCCGGTACGGTTTAAACCTGTGCCCGATGATATTGAGAAACTTAAAAAAGCGCTGATTGATGCCGTGGAAACCGCTGACCTTGTGGTTATCAATGCCGGTTCCTCCGCAGGCGCAAGGGATTTTACTGCGGATGTGATAAGCGGGCTTGGAGAAATACTGCTTCACGGTATAAATATCAAGCCGGGGAAGCCTGTGGTTTTAGGCTGGGTCAGAAATAAGCCTGTACTCGGAATACCCGGTTATCCCGTATCCGCATATATTACATTTGAATTATTCGCAAAACCAATACTTCATACGTGGCAGGGCCTTGAGCCTAAAAATAAGGAGATGTTAACTGCGAAATTAAGCAGACCCGTTTCATCTTCCATAGGCAAGGAAGAATTCTTAAGGGTGAAGGTAGGGAAGGTGGGGGGGAATATTGTGGCGAGCCCTGTGGGCCGGGGCGCCGGGGCGTTGATGACCCTTGTAAGGGCTGACGGGTTTGTCAGAATCCCTGCAATGAGTGAAGGACTGGGCGCCGGCGCTGAGGTAAATGTTGAACTGCTAAGGCACAGGGATGAAATTGAAAATACAATTATCTGCATTGGAAGCCACGACAACACCCTGGATATTCTTGCTAATTTTTTAAAGAAGAAATATCCGCGCTACGCCATTTCATCCGCCCATGTCGGCTCTATGGGCGGCTTAACGGCATTAAAACGCGGGGAGGCGCATTTTGCAGGCACGCATCTTCTGGATGAGGAGACCGGCGAATACAACATCCCGTTTATCAAACGTATGTTTAATAACCCGGATGAAATTATGCTGGTCAACCTTGTATACAGAGAGCAGGGTTTTTTTGTCCTCAGGGGGAATCCGAAGAACATTAAAGGTTTTGAGGATCTGACAAGGGAAGATGTCACCTTTATAAACAGGCAGGCCGGGGCCGGGACAAGGCTTCTTACGGATAAATATTTAAAGGAGCTTCACATAGACGCCAAAAAGATAAAAGGGTATGAAAGGGAAGAGTACACGCATATGGCCGTTGCCTCTGCTGTTCTGACCGGCGTTGCAGACACAGGGCTCGGCATTGTTGCCGCTTCACGGGCGTTAGGACTTGATTTTATTCCCGTTGCAAAAGAGCGTTATGACCTCGCGGTCCCGAAAAAATTTTACGGAACAGAAATGCTTGACAGGTTATTTGAAATAATAAGGACGGACAGAGAATTCAGGGACACGGTCATTAATCTCGGAGGTTACGACGTAAGCAGTATGGGGAAAATTATTTATCCCGTTTGATAATTTTTCTTTGATAGTCTAACGGGCGCTGTCCTCTTCTGTCTCCGGATCGGATTCAATGGCCTGAGGCTCAATGAGCCTTTTGGCTCCTAAGAACCGCTTAAAATAATAAGGTTCGTCAAGGCTGTTGATTTTAACTTTTTTATCCTTTGACGATGCGTGGATGAAAAGATTGTCTCCCATATAAATGCCGACGTGGGAAGGAAATTTGGCATAGGTCCTGAAAAATACAACATCTCCGACCGTAAGGTCGTCTTTATCAACCCTGTTTCCGATGTAAAATTGCTCCCTGGCCGTTCTGGGCAGGGGGACATTAAAAAAGTCAAATACCTTTTGAACGAAGGCCGAACAGTCAATGCCCAGCATGGATGTGCCGCCAAACCTGTAAGGAATGTCCAGAAATTTCTTGGCAAAAAGTATCAGCCGTTCTTTTCTATCAAGAAATTCCAGATTTGTGCCAATGTGTTCCGCACCTTCCCAACTGAAAGCCTCTGTATCATTTGATATGCCGTAGTCCTGAGTAATTTCTACTTCCTGCACAGCGGTGATTTCTGTCTGGTTATCATTTTTTTCTACAGGGAGAAGCAGTTTCTGTCCTGCTTTGATGGCGGTTTTTTTAAGCTTGTTCAGCCATTGTATTTCTTTAACGGTTATATTATAGTCCTGTGCAATTTCAATTAAGGTATCACCTTTTTTGACGATATATGTTTCAACGTCATCGCCGTCTAAAGACCTGTTTTCTGCAGCTGCCGGAGATTTTTCCAGAGAAGCAGTATTAGATTTTTTTGGCGGTAAATGAATGATACTGCCTATTTTCAAATTATTGCTTTGAAGCCCGTTGATTTCCTTGATTTCATCTACCGGGACTTTATATTTTTTGGAAATGCCGTAAAGGCTGTCGCCTTTTTTAATTTTGTAATTTTCGGCAAAACTGCTGCCTGTGAAAAACATTAAGAAAATCACAAGGCTGATTCCGGAATAGTTCATAAAAGTTTTAAAAAGTTTCAATGTAATGCTCCTCTAAATTCTGCTTTTCAGCCTGAGGCTCCACAGGCATGGTTCCTTCATGAAGCGGAAGTTCCGCATCCTGAAATTCCTTGAGCGTTGGAAGCTCTGTCAAGCCTTTCAGTCCGAAATACTGAAGAAACTCTGTTGTTGTACCGTACATTAAAGGCCGGCCCGGCACTTCCTTCCTGCCGAGAATTTTTATGAGCCGTCTTTCAAGCAGGGTTTTTACGACTCCGTCTGAATTCACGCCTCTGATGGCTTCAATCTCAGCCTTGATTATGGGCTGTTTGTAAGCAATGATGGACAGCGTCTCAAGAGACGGCTGAGACAGTCTTGCGGGCACCGATGTGCTCAAAAACTTTTTTACCCACGGCGCACAGCCGGGATTCGTGGCCATCTGAAATCCGCCTGCCACCTCTGCAACCAGAAGCCCGGTGTTTTTTATCTGATACTCATTAATAAGCTCCCTGAGATGCCCCTCAATCACGGCTTTGTCTGTCTCAAGAATATTTTTAAAGGTATCTAATGTAACAGGGTCGCCGGAGATGAAGAGGAGAGCTTCAATGGTTGATTTTAGTTCTCTGTCTTCCATAAGTTTACTTGCAGGCGCCGGCAGTATATCGGCAATCCGCCTATGTTTTCCCTCCGGATGAAACCCGGAAGTTTCAGAAATCGTATCAAAATTTTGTGAAAAAGGCAACAAAAATTTGCCTTGAGGTGTTAATAAATATTACAGGAGGTTAAGTGAATTATGAGAATCTTTTGCTGATGCTTCCGAGCGGATGCTCTTTCAGCACGTCTGAATCCCGGCCGTTTTTCAACAACTCAAACATCCTGCGGAGCGATTCCTGCTGGAAATCATAAATATCCACGACCGGGATTCCATAGGGAAAACGTTTCTTTATAAATCCGGACACGGGGCGGTAATTGGGCAGTCTTGATAAGAGGAGGAATCCTTTAAATATTTTTTTATTGGTTTTAAACGAGAAGATTAAACTCTCAAGATGGTCTTCAAGAACTACGTCATTTTTTTTCTGCATAAACGCATCAAGGTCTTTCAGCATTTTTCTGTATTTCCTGTTGACCATGCTGTCCGACTTAACTTCCATGATAGAGTGTTTGAAAGGCATAGCGCCGCCCTTCAGATTATGCACAACGCTGTCCGCACAGAGATGTGTCAGATAGCCGTAGGCAAAGGCCTTTTGACGGTCTGTTTTTGAGAACTCAAGAAGCTTCCACGCGATGTCCCAGCTGTGGGAATTTTTTTCAAACCCTTGAAATTTTCTGCCTAAGATTATGTCGGCGCTTAAATTTCCGTACAAAAAATCATTTTTAAATTTCTTTATTACACCGTAAATAGCAGGAGGTAAAGCGGCAGCGCCGAAGTCTATTATCTGATTGCCGAGATAGACATGGGTAAGAGGCCCCCATGCGTGGACAATAGATGGGAGTAAAAGAAATGATAATAGGCAGACTATGAACATGTCAAAATATTTTACAATATTTAAATTACAAATGTCTATAAAAATTTTATGCAGGTAAATAGAGGCAGGGCATAATGCCCTGCCTCTATTTACGCTGTTATTGCTTTATCTCTGCCTTTGTAGTCAGCGCATCTGTGATAATCTTGATGCCTTTCTGCGATTCATCCATTGACTTTGCAAGGGATTCCCTTGCCATCTGCGGATTATGGAAGCCGTCTGAGTTTTCAGCAGTCCAGTATTCCCAAAGTATGTGAGCCCTCAGGTGCTGGTCTTGCGCTTTCTTTATTGTATCCGCGTCAAGCCCTGCCTTTTTTCCTTCCACGATTTTATCAATCAGTGCGGAGAGCCAGTACTCAGCTTTTCTCATCTTGCCTCTTATGTGAGCCTTTATGGAATCAATGGCGTACTTTGCCTGCTCCTCGGTCCACTTCGTGTGGCATCTGAGGCATGTTTCCTTAAGCATTACCTTTGGGGTAACTGCAAAATGCGAAGTATAAACCTTGCCTGTTTTTTTGTCTTTAACTTTCGGAGTGTGGCAGTCATTACAGCCTGCGCCTGCCTTTGCATGTTTTGACTCGTAATAAGTTTCTGCCTCAGGGTGCTGAGCCTTCCACAAAAGTCCTCCGGTTAAAGCGTGTTTGAAATCAAGAAAGCCGACCTTGTTCACATAATGCTCATAAAGGGCAAACACATCTTTGTACGGAAAGTGGTTGGTCCTCCGGTCCGCCATAGTCACTGAATATTTTGATGTATCCGGATTTTTAGGGTCATAGCCGGGATTGCAGTTGTATTCCACATGGCACTGCCCGCACTGAAGCCTTGTGTCATATTTTTCAAGCAGGGCTATTTTTCTTGTATGTCCCCTCAGCCCCATTTCAATAACTTTTATCCCGGTTCTTTTCGGGTCTTTGTGCCATAGAGTATCTGCATCAGGTTTTGTAAGCGCATCTATTAATCCGTCTCTGACAATCCTCGGCTTT